>JAAYID010000388.1 GCA_012744285.1 Alcaligenaceae bacterium | reverse complement strand
CGAAGCTGAGCGTAGGTTGAAATAGGTAAAAGTAATTGTTAATCAGGTGGTTAGCGTAGTTTAACGAAAACCGGAAGAACTGGTGAGTGTACCTGTACTGTACCGAATTCCTGGGGTACAGGTACAGTTCGGTACAGTAGGGTTAGCTTGACGTGCTGGCTTATGGTGAGCAAGAGGAATGAGTGGTTGAATAGATGATGACATTAGCGTCAAGCCATTTATAAAACTGGCTATCAACCTTTTAGAAAACTGCCAATCATCGTCCCAGCCTTTTCAATCGCCTCGTCACTATTTAAGCCATTGCTGCCCCCGGATAAATGAGGGATGACAACTAATTTACGGCCATCAGACTGACCGAAGTACAGTTTCTTGCTGTAGCCGTTTATATTGATCTCATGGCATTCAAGTTCGATGCTATGGCCAAATACAGACAAAGAAAACTGGTCCCGAAAGGTATTTCCAACCCCGATAAATAGGTTGGGTTGGTGTTCATCAATCCAACTTTTGATGGCAGACCATCGGTACTCATTACACCATTGTTGGTATTCCGTCTTGCTGGCCAAGCCTGTTTCTGCCGCAGCATCTTCCGGCCAATGGTCAACATTGTTGCAAGCGTAGGGGTAAAGGTTGCCCTTAAAGTAGCCTTTGGAGCCTTGTACAAATGGTTGGTGCTCGCTTGCGAATTCACGATACTGTGATACCGGGAAACCCGCGATGGCGGCTAGAAGTTTGAAAGCATTACGGTTATATGGCCATTGGAGCTGCGTTTCTATAGAGTAACCGTCATCCATGGGGTTTTTGGATGCGTCGGTATTTTCTTGGTCAAATTTTGACCAGCCTGGCTCAACTCCAAATAACCAAATTGATGGGTTTGTTGGGGTGCCCGCGTCTCCGCCTTCGCAGCCATCAAACTTATCAAGCATTGAGACTAAGTTTGGATTCATTGTTTGCATCTGTTTCAAGTCCGTAAGTAATTTGTTTGACGAGGTGTAGCGTTGTGTCAACGTACGCAGTCCCGAGGCATTGATGGGGTTTATGACCCCATTTTGCTCCAAGGTCTGAACTATTGTCAGAGTTCGGTTATAGCCGGAGCGCAAGTGTCTTTGTAGCAGAGCAACCGTAATAGCACCTTGTTGCAGTGCTATAGCTTTAGCTGCGTCATATAAATCGTTAATTTCGACAGGGGTTGGCGATTGGTCCAAAATATGTTCTCCGATTGTGGTGCGGCTTGGGAATTCCCTGTGTTTTGAGGGCATCGAAGAACAGGCTTTTATCGCTTCTAAGCGCCATTTTATTACAATTTATTACTATTTGACATAAATCATTAGAACGAGTTGGTTTGTGTGGCAGTGTAGTGCGAAGATCAACGTGGGCCGACAACTAACCATGCTTGACTACGTATGGTTGGTACCGTACCTTTCCATTTAATATGCCCGATGCCTCTGCACTTTGTGTACGCGTCGGCTCTCATTTGTGCTTCAGCTTTTTCTGCCGTACTCCATGTTGGCCAGCCGTTGTGTCATTGGGGTAACGGCCAGCAACCGGCGAAGACGGCATGAACGACAACGACGGTGAGGACGACGAGCAACCCAAGATTGCCACCATGTTCGACCGGCTGGCGCAGCGTCTAAGCGCCCACCGCACCGCCGCGCTGCAAATCGAACTGGCCCGCCATCCGCAAGCGGCGCTGGCCGCTGTGGTGCATGGCATGGTGCAGACCGCCTTGCAGCGTGATCGTTATCATCGTGATGGCTTGCCGCTGGAAATGCGCTTGACCGTGCAAGACCGGCTGGAAAGCATGGCTCCGGACTGGCCGGAATCCCCCGCCGCCGTGGTGCTGGTCGAACTGCAAAAAGCCGTAGGCGAGGACTTGCCGTAGGACAGCGCCCAACTGTTTGCCGCCTTGCTGGCGATGCCGCAAGATGAACTGGTGCGGCTGTTGGCAATATGCGCGGCGGCAAGCGTGGACGTCATCACTCCCCGCGCCACGGCACAGCAACCGGGCACGGCACTGGCGCAGGCCGTGGGGCTGGACATGACGACATGGTGGCAGCCCACCGCAGAGGGTTATTTCAAGCATGTCTCCAAGGCCGTGATTCTTGAAGCCGTGGCCGAGTTTGCGCCGGAGCATGTCAACCGACTGGCGAAGCTGAAAAAGGCCGACATTGCCAGCGAAGCCGAACGGCTGGTGGCCGGTACGGGGTGGATGCCCGCTATCTTCCGGGTGGAAGCATCGCAGGATTCCGCTACTGAAACTGACGCCGACGAAACAGTTGATGCGGTAGCCGCGCAATTTTCACTGTAGGGCTATGTCCTGGCTTCAGCCAGGACATTTTGCGCTGGCGGAAAGTGTCCGTGGTGTTTTGCGAACGCCCGACGGCTTGCCGGCCCATCGAAGGTCGCACAAGCCGGCCCGCCACGCCCCGATATGGCCGGTGCGCGGCAGGGTTCAATCAGCATCGGCGCCAAGGCGCCGATGGTAAAAATCCGGGCGCCGCATTGCCGCGCCCGGTACCGACCCCCAAAGGCATATCGGCCGGACACAGCCATGCGGCTGGCCCGGTGTATCACGTTCAAAGCCTGGAATGGCAAGCAGCCACCGCGCTATCCCCGACTGGATAGAGCGGTGGCAGAGGCTCGTTCTTCCCGCCATCATTTCGTTATCCGCTGATCAAGAAAATCGATGAGGACACGCGCTGCCATCGGCAGATGGCGCCGGGAAACATAGAGAGCGTGGATGCCCAAGGTTTCGGGCTGCCATTGCGCGAGCACCGTTTCAAGCCTGCCTTCCTCCACGTCTTGATCGGCGGCGAAGCGGGGTAGCGTTGCGATTCCCATGCCGGTGATCGCCGCGCGACGCAGGGCCACCGTGTCGTTGGTCTCGAAGCTGCCGGCCACCGGTATCGAGACCTGGGTGTGCTCGTCCTGGAGCGTCCATTCCGCGCCGCCCAGATTGGTATAGGTCAGGCACTGGTGCGTTCTCAGGTCGTCGACGCTGGCCGGTCGCCCGCGGGCGCGCAGATAGGCCGGCGCGGCATAAAGCTGTGAGTGGCACGTTCCCAAACGCTTGGCGATAAGCGACGGGTCGAGATTGTTGGCTATCCGGATGGCCACGTCGATCCGGTCCTGCACCAGATCCACGGGCCTGTCGGAAATGAGTACATCCACTTTGATGCGGGGATAGTCATGCGCAAATTCCGCCAGCAACGGAACAAGAAGCACGTCGGCGAGAATGGTCGGGGCGGTCACTCTCAACCGGCCCCTGGGCGTTGCCGCGTCTGCCGCCACCTCGGAGACCGT
>JAAYID010000387.1 GCA_012744285.1 Alcaligenaceae bacterium | reverse complement strand
GTCACGTTGATAAGTCTGCTGAGGAGGTGATGGGATGATCGAAATCTGGCAAGAGGTGAATTGCCCGCAGCACGACTACGACATCTTTGGTGATGACATGGTTCATTATGGCCAGAAATTCCGCTGCTTGGCTTGCGGTGACGAGCATGTAGCTGTGCCTGGGCTGGTTGCCACCTACATACAGATTGGTAGCGTGATGGGTTTCCCTGATTTGCCCGCAACACCAGAAGCGCTTGATTTGCTTCGCCAGGGCTGTTCATATTGACAGTGTGCAAATAAACAGGTAATTTATCGTTGTCGCGCCACAGCTGCGCCCAAAATCAGCCCGCCAGCCGCAAGGTTCGCGGGGTTTTTGCATTGGGGAAATCATTATGGCGCTGACCGCAAAACAGCGCCGCTTCGTGGAAGAGTATCTGATAGACCTCAACGCCACGCAAGCGGCAGAGAGGGCAGGATACGACTTCGCGACGGTTCCGGCTGGCTTCTACACATACCTGCTTGCCGACCCCCGAACTGGAAAGGTTTTCTATGTCGGGAAAGGGAAGGGCCGACGTGTTGGTGAGCACGCAAGGCGTGCAGCGGCAGGCAGGGTTGAAAACGCCGAAAAGCATAAGTGCATTGCAGGGATACTCAAGGCCGGCTGCCGAGTGTCTGAGATCCTATTCTCAGGCCACGAACGCGAGGCAGATGCATTCGCCGTCGAGCGCCTTCTGATAGAAGCGCTGAGGGAAAGCGGCATAACGAACATTGTCGGCGGCGTCGTTACAAACGAAGAACTTGAGCGGGAGCAAGCAAGATCGGCGCTTGACCGCATGAAGTCGTTTGATGAGTGGATCGCGCATGCCAAGCCTTACCAAATCCAAGCTGCCCAAACGCTGCGCGGTAGTGCCAAGGGTTGCTACGAGGCCATTCGCCGCGAATTGAGGTCGATCGCAGAGCCATGTTGACGCAAAAGCAAGAAGCATTCTGTCTGTCGTACCTCGAAACCGGGAACGCCAGCGATGCGTACCGGAAGGCATACCTGCCCAAAAAAATGACGGATAAGTCTGTCAATGAAAAAGCATCGCAGATGTTGGCGATGGTCAAGATTCAGTCAAGGCTGGAAGAGTTGCGCGCCCCGGTTCGGGAGAGGGCCATGCTGACTCTGGAAAGCCACCTCGCTCGCTTGGAAGAGTTGAGCCGGAAGGCAGAAGAGGCTGAACAGTTCAGCGCAGCAATCACGGCCGAGACTAATCGAGGGAAGGCTGTTGGCCTATACAAAGACAAGGTCGAGCATTCCGGCACTATCAACACAACCCCACCCGTAATTCAAATTCTTGCCTATGACGACCAAGCAGATCCGGCTGACGAAGCCCCAGCTTGAGTTCGTGAATGCCGTTGATCAGTTTCCGTGCGTGATTGCAGGGTTTGGTGCGGGTAAGACGCAGGCGGCCGTTGTGCGTGCGCTGGTCAAGAAGCTGAAGTATCCAGGCCAGAACGTTGCGTACTACCTGCCGACCTATGACCTGGTGCGCAACATTGGCTTTCCGCGCTTCATGGAGGTGCTCGAGCAGTTCGGCGTTGAAGGCAAGCTGAACCGGTCTAACGCGGTGATCGACATCGAGGGCGCCGGAAGCATCATCTTTCGAACGATGGATACGCCCGAGCGGATCGTTGGCTATGAGGTTGCTGATTCGCTCGTTGACGAGCTGGACACCCTCAAGACCGAGCAGGCCAGGGCAGTCTGGAACAAGATAATCAGCCGTAACCGGCAAAAGAAGCCTGATGGCAGTTTGAACACGGTGGCGGTGGCCACAACGCCTGAGGGGTTTCGGTTCGTTTACGAGCGATGGAAAAAAAGCCCGGCGCCCGGGTACCGGATCATCAAGGCCACGACCTACAGCAACTCACGCAACTTGCCTGCTGGCTACATCGATAGCCTGAAGGCTTCGTACCCTTCCGCGCTTCTGGCAGCTTATCTTGACGGCGAGTTCGTCAACCTGACGGCTGGTAGCGTGTATCCGGGGTATGACCGGGGGCTTAATGCCAGCACGGAAACGATACGCCCAGGCGAGGCGCTTCATGTTGGGCTGGATTTCAACGTGACCAAGATGGCCGCTGTGATCCACGTTTTGAGGGATGGAGAGCCCCACGCGGTGATGGAGTACACGGACGTATTTGATACGCCGGCCATGATTGCGCTGATCAAGTCTCAGCATCCCGGTCATCCGATCATGGTCTATCCGGATGCGTCAGGAGGGTCGCGCAAGGCCAACAATGCGAGCGTTACCGATTTGTCATTGCTGCGTTCGGCTGGCTTTACGGTCTGCGTGAACAGTCAAAACCCGGCCGTGAAAGACAGGATACTGAGCGTGAATGCGCTGATCCACAAAGATGAGCAGCGACGGTACCGGGTAAATGTCGATACCTGCCCCCACCTGGTGGAGTCGCTCGAAAAGCAAGCCTACGACAAATACGGCGAGCCCGATAAGGCTGGTGGGCTTGATCACGTTATCGATGCCGCTGGTTACTTCATTGCGTACAAATTCCCGCTGGTGAAACGCACCGCGAACAAAATTGAATTGAGAGCTTTCTGACATGGCAGACGTTTCCACCCCATTGCCCGCGTATACGGCAATGCTTCCTGACTGGCAGCTTGTCGATGCACTCAAGGGCGGTACACGCGCCATGCGGGCGGCTGGCAAGGCCTATTTACCGCAATGGCCAGCCGAGGATGATGACGATTACAAAATCCGTCTGCAATCGGCTGTGTTGTACCCGGCCCTGGCCCAGACCGTTGAAAACATGGTGGGTCGGGTGTTCATGCGCCCGATCGTTCTGGGTGAGAGCGTGCCAGACGCCATTCGCCAGCAAACCGCAGACTTTGATCTGCAAGGCTCACGCCTGGATATTGTCGCTGCGCAGTGGTTTGATCAGGCGCTGACCTATGGCCTTTCCCATGTGCTGATTGATTACCCTCGGGTCGAGGGTCAGCCCCGCAACCTGGCCGAAGAGCGGCAGATGGGAAACCGGCCTTATGCGACGGTCATTAACCCCAAACAGGTGATTGGCTGGAAGTCGGCCCGCATCGGCGGCGTTGAAAAGCTCACCCAGGCGCGAATCCTTGAGCAGGCCACTGAAGATGATGGCGAGTATGGTGTTGAGGCGCACGAGCAAATCCGTGTGTTGTATCGCGGCGGCTTTCAGGTGTATCGAAACACGGACTCTAAGTGGGTGCTGGTCGATGAAGGGCTGATGTCTGTCGAGGATATTCCCCTGGTCACGCTGTACACCAATCGCACGGGATTCATGACGGCGACACCGCCGCTCATTCATCTGGCTAACCTGAACGTCAAGCACTGGCAGCAGCAGTCCGAGCAGGACACCAACCTGCATATCGCGCGTAACCCGATCCTGTTTCTGACCGGTATCGATGACGGCGAAATCAAGTTCGGCAGCCGGTATGCGCTGACATCAAGCCAGCCAGACGCCAAGGGCTCATACATCGAGCACACGGGCGCTGCAATTGCAGCCGGGCGGCAGGCGCTGGAAGACCTGAAAGACGAGATGCGTGAGGCTGGCGCCCGATTGCTCAAGAAGGGACAGGCCGCAGCCAAGACCGCAACCGAAAGCCGCGATGATTCGATCAATGAGCAGTCCCAGCTGGGACGCATGGCCCAAGCGCTGGAAGATGCCTTGGATCTGGCCTTGCAGTACATGGCCGCCTGGCAGGGGCTGGAGCAAGACGCTGGCGCGGTGGCGGTGAACGATGACTTTGATATCGAGGTGATTTCCGATCAGTCGGTCCAATCGCTGGTGCAGATGGCTGCCACCGGTCAGCTTTCGACCCAGACGCTCTTTACCGAGCTGCAGCGCCGAGGGATTCTGTCTGATGATCTGGATTGGGAGGCCGAGCAAGAGCGTATCGTTTCTGGTGGCGTTCGAGAGCTGGTATGAACCGTATTGAGCAGATTATTGCAGCGGGACTCTTGGACAACGAGATCGTCGCTCTGAGGTTTGCGGCCGCGCAAGAGCGTGAAGTATCGGCCAAGGTTGAGACGCTACGGCGCATTGCCCGAAAGCTGGGCATTGAGCTCAAGCTTGATACCCCTGCCGAACAAGCGAAAGCCATTCGTGAGTTTGGCGCTGAAGCCTCTGCTGTGTTTAATGCTATTGCCACCCAGCAGGCGCAAGACCTTGCCGAGTTTATGGCGCTGACCAGTGAGGCAACTGTGGCGGTGGTCAATGGCGGTCTGGCCGTTGATCTTTTCAAGCGGCCCAACCGGTTGTCCGCGCGGGTTGAATCGTTGCTTATCGATGGAGCCCCATCGCGTGACTGGTGGAAGCGCCAGGCTGACGCGGTGCAACGAGCATTTGCCCGGGAAGTCCGTACTGGGTTCGTATCGGGTGAGACCACCGAAGCAATCGCCCGCCGGATCGTCGGCATGCGCGGACAGCCGGGTATTCTCGATGTGACGCTGCGCCAAGCCCGAACGCTGGCACATTCATCGGTCATGACAGTGGCCAACGCCAGTGTTCAGGAGGTGATTTCAGCCAACGATGACATCGTGAAGGGTTATTACTGGGTAAGCACGCTGGACAGCCGTACATGTCCGGTATGCGCCTCGCGTGATGGCAAGAAATACTCGCTGGAGCATCGCCCAGTCGGACACAAGCTGCCGTGGGGTTCTGGGCCCGGCGCCATTCACATTGGGTGTCGGTGTGCGACAACCGCCTGGCTCAAGTCGTACCGCGAACTGGGTCTGGATATCGACGAATTTGAGCCCACGACCCGGGCCAGTGCGGACGGGCCGGTTTCCGCTGGTCTGACCTTTGAAAAGTGGATCGAATCCAAACCTGTCGCTGTGCAGCGCGAATGGTTTGGCCCAGGACGATATGAGCTGTACCGCGAGGGCAAGATCACGCTTCGAGACCTCACCAATATGCAAGGCCGGGAGTTGACGCTTGCGCAGTTACGCGAACGCTACGGATAGACGAACACAATTTTTTGATAGCCGCCCTGGGAAGCCTCGGCGGCTTTTTTGTTGCCCGTGGCATGGATAAGGCCGCAGGCGCCACGCGGTGGATACCGCACATGATCGGCCGGATGGCCAAAGGAAAGCACGATGAAGCTCAAAACAGTTGAGGTCGATGGCAAGCAATACGCCGAAATCCAGGACGGCAAGCCTGTCTACGTCGAGGATGATGGCAAAGAGATTGCCTTTGATGCCGTGGGAACGCGTTCAACGATTTCTCGCTTGAATGCCGAGGCCAAGGGCCACCGCGAACGCGCAGAAGCGGCCGAAAAGTCGCTCAAGGGGTTCGAGGGCATCGAGGATGCCGAGGCCGCCAAGAGGGCGCTTGAGACCGTCAAGGCCCTTGACCAGAAAAAGCTGATCGACGCCGGCGAGGTCGAGAAGGTCAAGGAGGAAATCAGCAAAGCATTCCAATCGCAGCTTGATGAAGTCAGCGGCAAGGCCCAGACGCTCGAGCAACAGCTGTATGCCGAGAAGATCGGCGGCTCCTTTGCCCGCTCAAAGCTCATCGCCGAAAAGCTGGCTGTGCCGGCCGACATGGTTCAGGCCGCGTTTGGCAGCCGATTCAAGATCGAGGACGGCAAAGTTGTTGCCTACGACGGGAACGGCAACAAGGTGTTCAGTCGTTCGCGCCCCGGCGAACTGGCCGATTTTGACGAAGCGCTCGAATCGCTGATCGATCAGTACCCCCACAAGGACCACATTCTCAAAGGCACGGGCGCAACGGGCAGCGGGGCATCGCCCGGCGGCGGCCCGGCTGGGGCACGGACGTACACGCGTGCCCAGTTTGCCGCGCTCAGCCCGGCCGAGCAGGCCACGGTAGCGCAGAAGGCGGCAACGCAAGAAGTCACCATTACCGATTGAAATCCGCCCCGGATGGGGCTTCACGCATAGGGTCGGATGATCCTGCAACTCAAAACCTTTGTTCAAACTTTTGAAGGATCACTACCATGGCCAATAGCCTGACCGGGATTATTCCCACCCTCTACGAGGCCCTGAACACCGTCTCTCGCGAGATGGTTGGCTTCATCCCCGCAGTTCGCCGCGACTCGAATGCCGAACGTGCCGCGATCAACCAGACCGTGCGCGTACCCCTGGGCGAAGCCGGCGACCTGGAAGACATTACCCCCGGCGTGAACCCGGCGAACTCGGGCGATACGACTGTCGGATACGCCGACATCGTGATCACCAAGTCCAAGGCCGCCCCGGTTCGCTGGAACGGCGAAGAGCAGCGTGCGGTGGGTACCAACGGCACCTACAACCAGGTACTGGCCGACCAATTCACCGATGCCATGCGCAAGCTGGTCAACGCCATCGAGGTTGATCTGGCCATTGCTGCCAAAGTGGGCGCCTCGCGTGCCTATGGGTCTGGTTCCACGGTGCCGTTCTCCACGGCGGGCGATCTGTCTGACTTCGCCGGTGTGGCCCAGATTCTGGATGAAAACGGCGCCCCTGTCGTTGATCGCCAACTGGTGCTGGGCCACTCTGCCATGGGTGCGCTGCGCGGCAAGCAGTCGGTTCTGTTCAAGGTCAATGAGGCCGGCTCGAACGACATGCTACGCAACGGCCTGACCGACCGCGTTCAGAACTTTGCGCTGCGCTACTCGGGCGGTATCGCTCAGCACACCAAGGGCACCGGTGCGAACTACGTGACGGACGGCGCTACGGCCGTCGGCGTGGAAGACATCGCGCTTATCACCGGTACCGGCACTGTGCTGGCTGGCGACATCGTCACCTTTGCCGCTGACGCCGCCAACAAGTACGTGGTGGGCACCGGCGTGGCCGGCCCTGGCACGATCAGCCTGAACGATCCCGGTTCGCGCATCATCATCCCGACCGGCAACGCGCTGACCATTGCCGACAGCTACGTGCCGAACGTGGCCTTCTCGCGCAATGCCATTGTTCTTGCTGCCCGCGCGCCTGCTGTGCCCACCGGCGGCGACTCGGCCGACGACGCCATGACCATCACCGATCCGGTGACTGGCCTGACGTTCGAGGTTCGCGTTTACCGCCAGTACCGCCAGGTTAAGTACGAAGTGTGTATGGCCTGGGGCACTGCTGCGATCAAGCCCGAGCACATCGCCTTGCTGGCCGGCAAGTAACCAACACGCCGGGGCTTTCGGGCTCCGGCCAATTTCTCAAGGAGAGAAATATGACTGGATCGACCAAGGAACAGAAGTCTCCCGGCGAGACTGGAGAAGCTCAGGCGCTGGAACTGAAAGCCATCGAGCTGTCGGGTCTGGATGCTGAGGGTTTTGCTGCGCTCTCGGACGACGAGCGGGCCAAGCTCATTGAGCAGGCAAAAGCTGCCGAAGAGCCCAAGGCCACAAAGGGCCGGCAGGCAAAGGCCAGCGAAAGCCACCTGGTGGCGATGCGCAAGGGCGGCGAGGGTATCAAGGTACACCCTTCATGCGTTGAGGCACACCGTCGCCAAGGCTGGGCGCAGGAGTAAGCAATGCTCATCGTCGAAGACGGTACCGGCCAGCTGGCCGCAGAAAGCTACGTGTCAGTGGCTGACGCCACCACGTACGCCGACAAGATGGGGCATTCGGCCTGGTCTGCTGTCAGCGTGACCGACGCTCAGCGCGAAGCCGCCCTGCGTCAAGCTGCGGCCTACATCGACAGCCGGTACCGCTTTCGTGGCAAGCGGCTGACGGATGCTCAGGCGCTTGAGTGGCCGCGTGATGGATACGCATGGCCACAGAAGCGGGTGGCTGATGCTTGCTGTGAACTGGCGGTGCGTGCGCTGGCTGGGCCGCTGCACGCCGATGTGGATGCTCTGATTACCGAGGAAACCATCGGGCCGATGACGACCAAGTATGCCGCCGGTGACGGGCAGATCAAGTTCACGCAGGTTGACGATATGCTGCGCCCGCTGACGGCTGGAGCAGTTTCAACGATAAGGCTGAACAGAGCATGAGCCTCAAAGACGCACAAAAAGCCCTGGCCATGATCCAGCGAGCCAAGAAGCGCGGCAGGGCGGCCGAGCTGACGTTCTCGCGCACCGAGGGCGACGAATACGACATCGAAACGGGTCTGACTGGCACGCCAGTGACCTTCACCGGTCTTGCTGTGGTGCTTCCCGCAAGCCAGGGCACGGTCCAGGCATTCGATAACCGCTTCGAGAACGGCACGCTGATTGAATCTACGCTGCGCGCGGTGCTGATTGCCGCCCACGGCATGACGCATGAGCCGCGCCCGGGTGATCAGGTCATGTTTCCTGACTCGACGACCGGGAGCCTTATCGGGTGCACGCCGCTCAACCCGGATGCTGCCAACCCCATTATTTACCAAGGGACGGTCAAATTATGAGCTTCGCCCTGGATCTGAAGAAGTTTGCCGAAAAGGCCGGAGCCAATGCTGAGCAAGTGGTGCGTAAGGCTACTTTTGAGGTTGCTCGAAGCGTGGTGATGAAAACACCGGTCGACACGGGGCGGGCGCGGTCGAACTGGCAGTTCGGCGATGGCGAGATGCCGGCCGGCACGCTGGATGGGGTAGACCCACAGGGCTCGGCCACGCTCACAAAGCTTTCGGCGGCCATCATGCAAAGCCGGGTCGGAGGCGTCACGTATGTGGCAAACAATCTACCTTACGCTCTGCGGCTGGAATATGGTTGGTCGCAGCAGGCGCCCAGCGGCATGGTCAGAAACACACTCACGGAGTTTGGTCAGCACGTACGCAAAGTCACAGGGGAACTGGACAAATGAGCGACGAAATCATTACCAAGGCGCTGCAAACGCGCCTGAAAGCCTTTGCTGACGCACAAACGCCGAAGCTGGCCATTGCCTATGAGGGGGCGGCCTTCACGCCGGACGCGACAAAGGTACATCTGGCCGAGTTCACGCTGCCAGCAAACACCGACAACCCCAGCATGGGCCGCTCGCACAGCCGGTACATCGGCATCTATCAGGTCGATGTTGACATGCCCACAACAGCCGGGCCGCTGGCGCTGCGCAAGCTGGCCAATGCCGTGGCCGCCCATTTCCCGCGCGGCCTGGCACTCACTCACACCGGTCTGAACGTTCTCATAACGAACACGCCATCGATAGGCCCACTGATGCCTGAGGGAGGGCGCATGAAGCGTTCTGTGTCCATCCGCTATCAGTCAGACGTTTTCACAATCTAATTCCCCCGAATTCGAGGGTTTTGTACCAGCCGCCTTGTGCGGCAATTTTTATTTGGAGGCCAGATATGGCAATCGCACAGGGCATTTACAAGGTCGTCGGCTACAAGAAGGAAACCACCTTCGGCACCAAGGCCACGGCAGCCGGCGCTAACACCATCCCGCGCACTAACTTTGCGCTCAACCTGATCAAGAACGCCTTTCAGTCCAATCGGATGACGACCCACCAGCAAGCCAGTGGTACACGCCACGGCACACGTCGGGTCGAAGGCTCGTACCAAGACGAAATCAGCTGCGGCACGCACAAGGATTTCTGGTCGGCTTTGCTGCGCGGGCCATGGACGGCAGGCACGGTGTCGCCCGCCGCACCCGGCCGACTCTGGGTGCCGCAGACCGGGCACACCGACGACAGCTTTACGTTCGAGGAGTGGCGCAAGGACATTACCGAGAGCCGTGTTTTTGTCGGTGTCAAAGTCACTCAGGCGGCCGTGTCGGTCCAACCCAATGGGATGGCTACGGTCAACTTCTCGTTGATGGGTCAGGACATGGACTCACCCATCGGTACCGCGCAGTACTTCACCACGCCGACGGCTGTGCCTGATAACGAGCCTGCCTCAGGCGCTGTTGGCGAACTGTCTGTTGACGGTACGGCTGTTGCAGTCGTAACCGCCGCAGATTTCACAGTCAACGGCAACGCTAGTGTGGGCGAAGTGATCGGGGCGGCTGTCACGCCCGATGTGTTTCGCGGCACGCTGATCGTCACGGGCAATTTCACGCTGTACCACAAAGACAAGGCCCTGCTTCAGAAGTATTTGGATGAAGACACCATTGCGCTGGCCATCAAGCTTGATGAGCCCAACGGCACTGATTACATCAAGTTCGCCATGCCTAAGGTCACCATTACCAGCTACACGACCGAAGACGTAAACGGCGGCGTGACTGCTCAATGCGCATTCAACGCCGACATCAATGATGCTGGCGTTGACGCCGAGGCCAAATCGATCATCAAGATCGAGGACAGTCGCGTAACGGCGTAACAGGCAGTCGTCCGCACTCAGGTTCTCTGAGTGCCTTTTCCCGCCTTTGTGCGGGTTTTTTATTCCTGGCAACCTTAAATCGGCAGATGCCGAGCCCGCGAGGGTGGATGTGCTTTGAAAAGTCCGGGGCCGTTCCGTTGTGGGGCGGCCCTTTTTCTTTTTCAGGAGTTGCGACATGAGCAATATCGTGAAGTTTGATTTTGAAGGCCGGCTGTACAGCTTCAACATGGATGGCTGGTTCAATGCTACCGAGGCGGCAAAGCGGTACGGCAAAGAGCCGGCGCAATGGCTGCGCTTGCCTGGCACTGTTTCGTACATGAAGGCGTTCAGGCGCAAATATGGGGAAATCACATATTTGAAGACGAGGCGCGGCATTGGCGGCGGAACGTGGCTGCATCCCAAACTGGCTGTTCGGTTCGCGCAGTGGCTTAACGATGACTTTGCTGTCTGGTGTGACGAGCAAATCGACAGCATCATTCGCAATGGCATCCGCGCCCAGGGCGACGCCAACTTGCTGCCGCTGTTCCTGCGCGACACAGCCGCCGAATGGGAGCTGCGGTTCACCCCAGGCTACTACCGGGCGCTGGCCAGGGTGACCGGCACCAAGTACACCGGCCACTCAGGCGGTACGCCTGCCTTGTATGGTGCCCTGACGGAACGGTGGGTTTATGGGTGTTTGTTGCCTGCAGATGTTCACAAGGAATTGAAGGCAAGGCGGCATGAGTCCGAAAAGATGCATCAGTGGTTGACAGCGGGCGGGCGCGATCTACTGGACAAGCAGATTGCTCTTGTGACCAGCATCGCCGGCACATCGGCCGATCTGCGTGATTTTGAGGCTCGCATGATGCTGGTATCCAGTCGCGGGGCTCAGCTTGGCTTTATTTACCCGAGGGC
>JAAYID010000386.1 GCA_012744285.1 Alcaligenaceae bacterium | reverse complement strand
TGGGAGAGCTCCTTGAAGCCAGTCTCAAAGATGCACTTGACTGCGACGTGTTGTTCTTGCATGGACGAGTGCCTGCACGCAAAAGGGCGGAGATGGAGGGATTCGAACCCTCGATACGGGTATAAGCCGTATGCTCCCTTAGCAGGGGAGTACCTTCAACCACTCGGCCACATCTCCGAATTAAGCCCTGAATTCTAGCACAAGAAAACGGGGCTTGGGGCGCAGATCGCCAGTTTTATTCGCTGACGGTCACTTCCTGATCGAGACCAAACGCTTTGTGCAGCGCACGAACGGCCAGTTCCATGTATTTGTCGCTAATGACAACCGACGTCTTGATTTCGCTGGTGGAAATCATCTGGATGTTGATACCCTCTTCGCTGAGCGTACGGAACATCAGGCTGGCGACGCCCACATGACTGCGCATGCCGATACCGACAACCGATACCTTGCAGACTTTTTCGTCAGTGCGAATTTCACGCGCCCCAACTGCCGGGCCAACTTGCTGCTCGAGCACTTCGAGTGCGCGGGGGAATTCGGAACGATTGACGGTGAACGAAAAGTCTGTGGTGCCCTCAACCGACTGGTTCTGAAGGATAACGTCAACGTTGATGTTGGCGGCGGCAATGGGGCCCAGAATTGAATAGGCCACGCCCGGCTTGTCGGGAACCGCCAGCAGGGTAAGTTTGGCTTCATCGCGGCTGAAGGCAATGCCCGAAACAACGGCTGCTTCCATTTTCTGGTCTTCCTCGAAAGTAATAAGAGTGCCCGAAGTCATTTCTTCTTCGAGCGGCATCAGGGGGTCGGTCAGTGACGACAGTACGCGAATGGGAATGCGGTACTTGCCGGCGAATTCGACAGAACGAATTTGAAGCACTTTGGAACCGAGCGAGGCCATTTCAAGCATTTCTTCAAAAGAAACGACCGACAGGCGGCGCGCTTCGGGAACCACACGCGGATCAGTAGTGTAAACACCATCGACGTCGGTATAAATCAGGCACTCTTGCGCGCCAATGGCTGCAGCAATGGCTACCGCTGACGTGTCGGAACCACCACGACCCAGTGTCGTGATGTGGCCTTCTTCGTCAACACCCTGAAAACCGGTAACCACGACGACACGGCCATCGGCAAGGTCGGCCTTGATGCGGGCATCGTCGATAGACGTGATACGCGCCTTGGTGAAGGCCGAATCGGTTTTGACGGGAACCTGCCAGCCGGTGTAGCTGCGGGCGGGCACGCCTTGCGCCATAAGGGCAATGGCCAGCAAGGCACTGCTGGCCTGTTCGCCGGTAGCGGCCAGGGCATCAAGTTCGCGCTCGTTGGGGCGCGATGAAATTTCTTTGGCCAAACCCAGCAGCCGGTTGGTTTCGCCCGACATGGCGGAAGGAACAATCACAACCTGGTGGCCTGCGGCGTGCCATTTTGCGACGCGACGTGCGACATTTTGAATGCGCTCGACCGAGCCCATTGACGTGCCACCGTATTTGTGAACAATCAGGGACATCTTTTACTCTGCAAAAAGGACAACTACCTGCACATTACAGATAGAAAAGCGAAATAGTTTAACATTAACAGGGTAGTTTGCCGAATTCTCAAGCCACCCCACCACCGGCCAAAACACCATCAGGGTGTACCCGATGACTCTGATGTGTGAATCACCACCCGCCCTCTTACGCAGGCAATTTCGACCTCCGCGTGGCGCACGCGCAAGGCCCGGTCAAACCCCAAGGCATGCAACTGGCGCAACTGGCGCATCAGGTCGTCAAGCCGGGCTTGCG
>JAAYID010000385.1 GCA_012744285.1 Alcaligenaceae bacterium | reverse complement strand
GATGGAAACGCGCAAGCTGGTGCAGCGCAAGCAAGACAAAGAGGACAGCCGCTTTATGCGGGTGTACCTGACCAAGACTGGTAAAAAAAGTTACGAACAAGCCTGGCCATCAGCCCATGACATCATGACACGGGCGATGGAAGTGGTGTCCGAGCAAGAGCGGACACAACTTTGTGATGTGCTAACCCGAATCGACAACCACATGCAGAAAGGCTGAAATCAGGCACGCCCGCCGCGCATCAATCGCTCGACCAGTTGAGCATGCAATACCGGGTCGCCTGCAGCCACCACCGCCCCGCCCTGCTGGGCGTCGCCGCCGTCCCAGGCCGTCATGACGCCGCCGGCACCTTCGATAATGGGAATCAGCGCCTGCACATCGTAGGTTTGCAGGCCCGCCTCAATCACGGCATCGACATGACCCGAGGCCAGCATACAGTAGGCGTAACAATCGCCGCCATAGCGCAACAGTTGTACGTCTTTGGCGATGGCATTGAACGTGGCCAGCTGACTGTCATTGTCAAAAATCTGGGGTGAGGTACACATCAATCGGGCTGAGCCGATGCTGTCGCAGGCGCGGGTCGATAGCGATTTGCCGTTGCTCCAGGCCCCTTGAGGCGTCCCCACAAAGCGCTCGCCGGTGTAAGGCTGGTTCATGACGCCCAGAACGGGGCGCACACCGTTATTCAAGGCGATCAGGGTGCCCCACAGGGGCATGCCGGTAATGAACGCGCGGGTGCCATCAATAGGGTCAAGCACCCAGGTCAGGCCACTGCGGCCCTCTACATTACCTTCTTCTTCGCCAATGATGCCGTGGTCGGGATACGTGGCCATAATCAGTTCGCGCATGGCCCGTTCAGCCGCCTGATCGGCTTCGGTGACCGGGTCATACAGTTTGCCGCCCTTGTGGTGCACCGGCAAAGGCGCACGGAAATACGGCAAGATAGCCGCCGCTGCAGCATCGGCCAGGGTTTCGGCAAACTGGCGGTATTCGTTCAATTGATCAGCACTGAGAAGCATGGAAATAGCCCAAAAAACAGACCTTCGGGCACTATTATTGCGCGAAGGTCTGGACTCAAACAAAGAAAAAGCAAGATAACAACTGCCAACTCATAACGAAGCCAGGTCGCACGAGCACCACAAAGCGTATCAACTATCGCAACCGAAACGCCAGGACAAATGGCTTCGGGCTGGCGTACTTAAGGTGCCGGGTTGGGGTACTGCTCGTGGATGGCATCAATCGCCTTGACAACGTCATCGCTCAACGTCGTGTTAACGCTGGCGATGTTTTCTTTCAGTTGCTCAAGGGTGGTGGCACCCACCAGATTACTGGTCAGGAACGGCTGGCGATTCACAAACGCCAGGGCCAGGGTGGCCGGGCTCATGCCATGGCTGCGGGCCAGGCTCACATAAGCGCTGGTGGCCGCAACCGCTTGCGGACGCGAATAACGGGTGAAGCGCTCGAACAACGTAATGCGGGCACCGGCCGGACGCTCGCCCCCTTCGTACTTGCCTGACAACCAGCCAAAGGCCAGAGGCGAATACGCCAGCAAGCCCACGGCGTCACGGTGTGAAAATTCTGACAAACCCACTTCGAAGGTGCGGTTCAGCAGGTTGTAGGGATTCTGGATGGATACGATACGCTCAAGACCCAATTCGCGTGACGCGGCCAGAAACTTTGACACGCCCCAGGGTGTTTCATTGGACAAACCGATATGACGGATCTTGCCGTCTTTGACCAGGTCCGTCAGGGCCTGCAGGGTTTCTTCAATGGGTACCGTAAAGGGCTCATCTTCGTAGGGGTACGCAGTGCGGCCGAAGGTGGTGGTGCTGCGATCAGGCCAGTGCAACTGGTACAGGTCAATATAGTCAGTTCCCAGGCGCTGCAAACTGCCATTTACCGCTTCGACCAGATTCGGTTTGTCGAACTGATTGGCGGTGCCACGAATATGGCTGGGGCGCCCCGCCTGACGCGACGGGCCGGCAATTTTGGTGGCCAGAACGACCTTGCTGCGCAAACCGGTTTTTTTAAGCCACGACCCCACAAAGCGCTCGCTGGCGCCATAGGTTTCAGGCTTGGGTGGTACCGGGTACATTTCAGCAACATCCACCAGTGTCACGCCCTGGGCATAGGCATAATCAAGCTGTTCGTGTGCCTGCGCTTCAGTGTTCTGTTCACCGAATGTCATGGTACCCAGACCGATGAGGCTGACGTCAATGTCTGTTTTTCCTAGCTTTCGATACTGCATTGTGGCTCCTTGCTGAAATTACTTGCCGATTGTATCGCCTGAAAAAGGGCCGGATAAACCGGCCCCTGGAACACCCTGTACAACGATACCTAAACCATTGCACGACCAATGCAGAAGCGGTCTGGACTTACTGCATCGAAGGCCTGTACGTACTGCGCTTACTACCCGCTCACTCTTCCAGAAGCGAACGCAGCATCCAGGCGGTTTGTTCGTGTACGGTAATACGCTGGGTCAACAAATCGGCGGTGGGTTCGTCACTGGCCTTTTCAACGACGGGGAACAAGGCCCGGGCAGTTTTCGCGGCCGACTCATGGCCTTTGGCCAGGATGGCCACCATCTCAAGCGCTTTGGGGGGCTTGGCCGGGGCATCGGGCAACGAACTGAGTTTGGCAAATTCGGCATAGGAACCGGGCGCAGGGAAACCCAGCGAACGGATGCGTTCGGCAATGGGGTCAACCGCATTCCAGAGCTCGGTATATTGCTGCATGAACATATCGTGCAGGCTGTTGAACATGGGGCCAGTCACGTTCCAGTGAAAGTTGTGTGTGGTCAGATACAACGTGTACGTGTCGGCCAGAAGGTTACCCAACCCTTTGGTGATGGCTTTGCGATCTTTTTCTGAGATACCGATATCGATTTTCATGGACGATGCCTTTTCAGGTTAGAGAAACACCATTAACTATACCAATGGTTGTGACGGTTGTGAAAACGAGCCAACGATGTCCAGACACGCCAAAAGAAGTAATGGCGGCCCGAATGCATCGCTGAACAAACAAAAAATGACGTTTAAAGCGCCAGCGCCACAATTACCGTTACCACACCCAGCACCAAGTTGACCGATACCCAGCCACGGATGCTGGCCAGCGCCCTGCCGGCGACTTCGTAGTCGGCACTGCTGACGGCATTAACCAGTTTGGGATAGAGGCGAAATCGGATACCCAGAAAAATCAGCAGCATCAACACGCCCGTAGCCGACATGATGTGCCAGCCCACCGGCATTTGAAAGACAACTCCCGCTTCAGAGGCCGCACGGGCTGTGCGCCCGATCATCCAGATGCCGGTGGCCACGGCAATCAGTGCTGCACCCAGTACATCACGGAAAAATCGGCCAAGCACATCGGCCATCAGTCGTAACCGTACCGGCGGCTCAAGCATGGCCACCGAAGGCCGCAGGTAAAAATGCGCAAACACCATGCCCCCCACCCAGACGATGATGGACAAAACATGCAGTGTTTTCAGTGCGGCGTAAAACATGAGGGCTCCTGTGGGTTGAAGTAGTCGCGCTGTTGATGCGCAAAGAAAGTCATAAAACTAACATGGGTAGAGTTACCAAAACGCCTAACGCTGCAAGTAATGGCCCTGGTGGTAGCGACTGATACTTCATCATCACCCCAGCCGCCGGCAGCCAGGCCCCAATAAATCACTGTTGCCGCCCGCCCGGGGAACCACTTGAATCTGGGTAGCGATGCGTTCTTTCAGGGCGGGTACATGCGAGATGATGCCGATCAGCTTGCCTTCCTGGTGAAGGCCGGCCAGCGTTTCCAGAGCAGTATCCAGGGCCTCTTCATCCAGGGTGCCGAAACCTTCATCCAGAAACAGGGAGTCCACCCGCACATTGTGACTGGCCATACCCGATAGCCCAAGGGCCAGCGACAGGCTCACGATGAAACTTTCACCACCTGACAGATTGCGTGTCGAGCGCACCTCGGCCGCCTGCCAGGTATCGACGACGTTGAGTTCCAGCGGCTGACTGCTGTCGCGCACCAGCAGGTAACGGTCAGTCATTTTCTGCAATTGACGGTTGGCATGACGCACCATCAGTTCAAACGTCAGGCCTTGCGCGAAATTGCGATACTTCTTGCCGTCGGAAGAACCGATCAGTTCATGCAGGTTTTCCCAGCGGCGACACTCGATCTGCTGCAGGTCAATGGCCGCCTGTTTATCGCGTATGCGTGCCTTGGCGCTGGCGTTCTCGGCCAGACGATGCCGCGCCCCGGCAATCGCCTGTGCCAGTTCAGCCAGACGGGCCTGTTGCACCTGCTGCTGCGCCTCAAGCGAGGCGACGGTGGCATCGGTCAGTTGCATGGCCTGCTCGGCCAGCAAACGCTCGCGCTGGTCTTTCAGACGGGTCGCCAATTGGGTGTTTCGATCGTCCAGCACTTTGGCCTGATCGAGCAAGGCCTGCAGATCGGGCTGCGGCAGACGTGCCGCCAGAAACGCCGCTTCATCGGCAAACCCTGCCGATCTGCATGCTTGCGCGAAACCGGATTCAACATCGACCAACGCGGCTGCATTTTCGGTCAAACGCGCCTGCAACGCCTGACACTGGGTCTGAACCTGCGTCGCCTGGTGTGTCGCGTCTGCCAGCTGCTCACGCACCTGGCGCTCAGCGATGTCGGCCTGATCCTGTGCCTGTTGCAGCCGCTGCTCTTCATCGTCCGGATTGCGGTCTGCGAACAGGGTCTGACGCCGGCTCAACAACTGGGCCTGCCCACTCTGCAACTGCGCCAGCTGCGTCGTCAAACGATCGAGTTGTTCACGCTGAATCGCAATCGCTTCGGTCTGGTGCTGCACATCACGCCCGGCCATGATCAGGGTGTTTTCAAAACCCGCTTTATCGCGCCCCGTTGCCAACCAGCGTTCACGCCGGTTGCGCAAGGCTTGCATGAACAAGCCCAGATCAGCCTGCGGCAACGTCCCCATACCCAAGGGGGCCAACGCCGCCACCACCGTTTCACGACGCTGGCGGATATCGTTCTGCACCACGTCAAGCTCGTTCACTAACCGGGCCAGGGTCGCCTGTGCCGATTGCAACTGCGCCACAGCAGTGGCCTGGGCTGCCTGCAAACCGGCCAGACGCTCACCCAGCGCCGCATGCTGAGACTGAAGTTGCGCGCCACTCGTCTCAAGGTCTTCTGCGCGCGCAATCAGATCGTTCAAGGCCGCCACTCGCTGCTCAAGCGCATCGGGCACCGGCACCTGCCCATGTG
>JAAYID010000384.1 GCA_012744285.1 Alcaligenaceae bacterium | reverse complement strand
GAAAATGGGCTTGCGACAAGGCAATCATGCCGCGCAACACCAGGGTGTAATCGCGCTTTTGTTCTGCCGAGGGCTGCCCGACCGGCACCACACGGGTGATGTCGGTTGTACCACCGGGATACTGCCCGCCCGAATCGATCAGCAGCAGGCCATCACCGTCGATGACGGCATGCGACTGTGCGGTCGCATGATAGTGCGGCATGGCCCCATTGGCGTTATACGCCGCTATCGTGGAAAAACTGGGCGACACAAACCCCGGTTGACGGGCACGGGCCGCCGTGATTTTTTCGTCAATGGTCAGTTCAGTAATGCGTTCATGGCCCTGAGCCGCCTCGAACCAGGCAAAAAATTCGCACAAGGCCGCACCGTCAAGCGCCATGGCCTGACGCACATGGGCAATTTCTTCCGGCGTTTTGCAGGCTTTCAACCGCCAGGACGGGTTATCCCCCTCGAGCTTTTGGACAAAGGCCGCAGCCGCCAGCAACTTCACGGTGACGCGAGCCGGGTCAAACAGAAGCGTGTCAGACTCGGGCAGACACGCCAGCGCACCACCGACCGCATCATAAGGCTCAACCTGAACGCCATCGTTGGCCAGCACCTGTACCAGCCCCGCATCCAGCTTGGCCGTATCGACGAACACGCGGACCCCATCGCGCCCCACCAGCACATGCGCCAGAAACACCGGGTTGTAATCGACATCAGCGCCACGCAGGTTCAAAAGCCAGGCAATGTCATCCAGCGACGACAACCAATGCCATTGCGCCCCCTGCTGCTGCATCTGCTCGCGAACCGCCTGAATGTTGGCCATGCGGGTGCGACAGGCGTAAGGCGGCATGTGTTCGTACACTGGCGCCGCAGGCAGGGCGGGCCGGTCAACCCAGACCTCGGCCACCAGATCAAGATCGGTCACGATGGCGACCTTGCAAGGCTGCAAGACCGCCTGCCATTGCTTCAGGGCAGTAACGCTTAAGGTATTGCCATCAACCGCCACGCGGGCCCCTTGGGGCAGGTGTTGCGCCAGCCAGTCGGGCGGCATGGGCACACCCGGCGCACCCGCGCGCAGGGTCTGAATACCCGTACCGGCCAGATCGGCGTCGGCCTGTTCCCAATAGCGGCTGTCCGTCCAGAGCCCGGCAAAGTCGGCCGTGACCAGCAAGGTGCCGGCCGAGCCTTCAAAACCCGAAAACCAGGCACGGGCGGCCCAGTGATCAGGAAGGTATTCAGACAAGTGCGGGTCTGCCGACAACACCACACACGCCTGGACACCGTGGGCCGCCATCGACTGGCGCAACGCCTGGATACGTGAAGCATAAAGGGAATCAAGCACGATTCAACACCTGGAGTAACGGGGAAATCAACGTATCAGACGAATGCCGAAACGTCGAGACGCGCCGCTGTTTTAGACTTGATTTCTTCGACAGAAACACCCGGCGCAAGTTCGGTGAGCTTCAGGCCATTGTCAGTCACTTCCATCACGCCCAGATCGGTGATGATCAGATCAACCACCCCTACACCGGTGAGAGGCAGGTTGCATTCAGGCAAGAGCTTGATATCTTCGGTACCGTCTTTCTTGCGGGCGACGTGTTCCATCAGCACCACCACGCGGCTGACGCCGGCAACCAGGTCCATGGCACCGCCCATGCCCTTGATCATTTTTCCCGGGATCATCCAGTTAGCCAGGTCACCCTTTTCGGACACCTGCATGGCACCCAGAATGGCCAGATTGATCTTGCCGCCGCGGATCATGCCGAACGATTGCGACGACGAAAAAATCGACGACCCCGGCAAGGTGGTGACCGTTTGCTTGCCGGCATTGATCATGTCGGCATCCACTTCATGGTCTTCAGGAAACGGGCCAATGCCCAGCAAACCGTTTTCCGATTGCAACCAGACCTCGACACCTGTCGGAACATAGTTGGCGACCAGGGTGGGCAAACCGATACCCAGGTTTACATAAAAGCCATCTTGCAGTTCTTTTGCCGCGCGTGCGGCCATTTCATCACGAGTCCAGGCCATGCTCAGTCTCCGCGTACAGTGCGTTTTTCAATACGTTTTTCGGGGGTTGCGTTCAGCACAATGCGCTGCACGTAAATGCCGGGCAAATGAACGTCATCGGGGTCGATTTCGCCAATGTCGACAATCTTTTCAACCTCGACCACCGTCACCTTGCCGGCCATGGCCACATCGGGGTTGAAATTGCGCGCCGTTTTACGGAATACCAGATTGCCGCTGCGGTCGGCCATATAGGCCTTGACCAGCGACACATCGGGGGCCAGAGCACGTTCAAGAATGTAGCGTTCGCCGTCAAACTCGCGTTCCTCTTTGCCTTCAGCCACCAGTGTACCCACACCGGTACGCGTGTAAAACGCCGGGATCCCGGAACCACCCGCCCGCAGCTTTTCAGCCAGCGTGCCCTGTGGTGTGAATTCAAGCTCAAGCTCGCCGGCCAGATACTGGCGTTCGAACTCTTTGTTTTCGCCCACATACGACGAGATCATTTTCTTGATCTGGCGCGTTTCAAGCAATTGACCCAGACCGAACCCATCGACGCCGGCATTGTTACTGACGCAGGTCAGGTTCTGTACGCCGGAGTCGCGCAGCGCGGCAATAAGGGCTTCGGGAATTCCGCAGAGGCCAAAGCCGCCAACCCCGATCATCTGGTTGTCGGCCACCAGGCCTTTCAGTGCTTCTGCGGCACTTGCATACACTTTGTTCATAGGTGCTCCACCATATTATCTTCCTTGGCTGGCCTGCTGACCCGCCTTGCGGGTTTTTCGGCCAGGGCAAACTATAACTTACCAAACCGTCAGACGAAAAACCGTGCCAGATGCGACAGTTCAGCCACCGTCCAGGGTGACGACTGACCGCTGCTGCGCTCTGCGGCCACAACCACATTCTTGCCTTTGGCATAGGCCACACCAGGCTCATCCTGCGTTTCAATAACCACATCAAACGTCAGGCTGGAGCGCCCCAGACGCGTCACCGTCATAATGACCACCACCGTGGCGGGGTAAATTACCGACTTGATGAAATCAAACGAAGCGTGCGCCAGCAACGGCACCCGATCATTCGGGAAGAACACATTTTCAGCGTCAAAACACTGGGCACGCGCTTCTTCCACATAACGGAAATACAGCGTGTTGTTGACATGCCCTACGGCATCCATGTCACCCCAACGCACTGGTATGACACTCTTGAATACCGCACCCTCTTTAAGCGCGGCGACACTGGACTCAGTCGACATAGTGATTTTCTGAAAAAATTGAAATGAAAAGGTTTGGACGAAAAACGGCCTGACGATAACAGGACAACGTCGAAACAGCCGACGCCACCTGAACTACAATCGGACCATACAACAAAATAATTCATCTGGGAGAACGCTATCCATGGCTGAACGCGAATCGATGGAATACGACGTGGTGGTTGTCGGTGCCGGCCCTGCCGGGCTGGCCGCCGCCATCCGCATCAAACAACTGGCCACCGAAAAAGACCACGACATCAGTGTCTGTGTGCTTGAGAAAGGTGCCGAAGCCGGTGCGCACATCTTGTCGGGGGCCGTCATGGACCCGCGCGCACTCACCGAACTGATTCCCGACTGGAAAGAAAAAGGGGCCCCGCTCAATACACCAGTCAGCGAAGACCAGTTCCTTTTCCTGACCGAAAAAGGGTCACGTTCGACCCCGGCCTGGCTGCTTCCCGAATGTTTCCAGAACCACGGCAACTATATTGTTCGTCTGGGTGAAGTCACCCAATGGCTGGCCCAGCAAGCCGAAGCACTGGGTGTTGAAATCTTCCCCGGTTTTGCCGCTGCTGAAATCCTTTATAACGATGATGGCTCGGTCAAGGGCGTGGCTACCGGCGACATGGGCGTCGCCCGCGACGGCTCGCACACCGCCAACTACCAGCCCGGCATGGAACTGCATGCGCGCTACACCCTGTTTGCCGAAGGTTCGCGCGGGCAACTGGGCCGCCAGTTAATTGACCGCTTCAAACTCGACCAGGGCCGCAACCCGCAAAGCTACGCCATCGGCATCAAAGAAATGTGGGAAGTCGACCCGGCACAATCACGCCCCGGGCTGGTCATGCACACGGCAGGCTGGCCGCTCGATTCCGATACTTACGGCGGCTCGTTCCTTTATCACCTGAAAGACAATCTTGTGGTCGTTGGCCTGGTGGTCGGGCTTGACTACGCCAACCCCTGGCTGTCACCCTTCGAAGAGTTCCAGCGTTACAAAACGCACCCGGCCATCCGTAAAACCTTTGAAGGCGGCAAGCGCATTGCCTACGGCGCACGGTCATTAACCGCCGGCGGCTTGCTGTCATTGCCCAAATTCACCTTCCCCGGTGGGGCCATGGTAGGCTGCGAAGCCGGCTTCCTGAACGCCTCGCGCATCAAAGGCAGCCATGCCGCCATCAAAACGGGGGCGCTGGCTGCGGAAGCCGCTGTACACGCCATTATGGCGGGGCGTAGCCACGACGAACTGACCGCCTACACCACCGCTTTCGAAGCGTCATGGTTGCACGCTGAACTGAACAAGGCCCGCAACTTCAAGCAATGGTTCAAGAAAGGCCGCACCGTCGGTACGGTCATGACCGGT
>JAAYID010000383.1 GCA_012744285.1 Alcaligenaceae bacterium | reverse complement strand
TGCGGCTGTTGCCTTCCAGCCAGCGCGTGGTCACGCCAAAATCTTGGGCAAGGCTGTCGGCCATAATCTGTGCTTCGCTTGGAGGCTGGCCAAAATGCCGCATGTGCTGGTGGCCGGAACAACCGGCTCGGGCAAGTCAGTGGGGATCAACGCCATGATTCTCTCCTTGCTGTACAAGGCCGACGCCAGCCAGACCCGTCTTATTCTGATTGATCCCAAGATGCTCGAAATGAGCATCTACGAAGACATCCCCCATTTGCTGGCACCGGTCGTTACCGACATGCGCCATGCCGCCAACGCCCTGAACTGGTGCGTTGGCGAAATGGAAAAGCGCTACAAGCTGCTTAGTAAGCTGGGTGTGCGCAACCTGGCGGGTTACAACGCCAAAATCCGCGAAGCGGAAAGCCGGGACGACGTCATTCCCAATCCGTTCTCGCTAACGCCCGATGCGCCCGAGCCACTGTCCACTTTGCCGCATATTGTTGTGGTTATCGACGAGCTGGCCGACTTGATGATGGTGGTGGGCAAGAAGGTCGAAGAGCTCATCGCACGGCTGGCCCAGAAGGCTCGGGCCGCAGGTATTCACCTGATTCTCGCCACGCAACGTCCCAGCGTTGATGTCATCACCGGCCTGATCAAGGCCAACATTCCTACCCGTATTGCGTTTCAGGTGTCGTCCAAGATTGATTCTCGCACCATTCTTGACCAGATGGGGGCTGAAAGCCTGTTAGGTATGGGCGACATGTTGTACATGCCACCCGGTTCGGGTTTGCCGGTGCGGGTGCACGGGGCATTTGTCAGCGACGACGAAGTGCATCGTGTGGTTGAAAAGCTGAAAGCGCAAGGGGAACCAAATTACATTGAAGGTGTCCTTGAAGGTGGGGTTGAGGGTGAAACCGGCGACGGTGTCAGCGCGGTCACTGGTTTTGCCGATGCCGAATCCGACCCGCTTTATGACCAGGCCGTGCAAGTCATTCTCAAGAACCGTCGTGCGTCCATCTCGTCGGTTCAACGGCACCTGCGCATTGGTTATAACCGGGCCGCGCGCTTGCTCGAACAAATGGAGCAAGCCGGTCTGGTGTCGGCCATGCAATCCAACGGCAACCGCGATATTCTTGTGCAGGGCGAGGCCGGCGGCGCCGACTAACGGCCCGATGCGGTTTGCGTGTGTCTGGCGGGCTCCCTTTATTGCATTTTTCGGTCGAGTTTTCTTCTTGATATCGTACGGGCCATGATCAAAAAAATTTCCATGCTTGTCGCAAGCCTTATGTTGGGGGCCGTACCGTTGTTGGCGGCTGCATCTACGGCCGAGGCCCAGTTGCGTCACTTTATTGAAAACGTAACGTCGGCCAGCGGCCAGTTCCAGCAACACACCGTGGCCGTCCAGGGGCGTGGCAAACCGGCGCAAACCGGTGATTTTTCGTTTCAGCGACCAGGCAAGTTTCGCTGGATGGTACAAAAACCCTTCGAGCAATTTATTGTTTCCGATGGCCGGCAGGTCATGCAATATGATCCAGATCTGGCTCAGGTGACACAGCGCAGTGTTGACCAGTCCATTGGTGCATCACCGGCGGCCATCTTGTTTGGATCGGGTTCGCTTGACGAGTCATTCCAGCTTAGCGCCCTGGCTGACCGCGATGGTCTGGCCTGGTTGCGAGCGACGCCGCGCGGTGCAGATGCGGGTTTCAAGTACGTTGATATGGCCTTTGACAATAACTTGCCCGCCCGGCTCGAACTGCTCGATGCGTTCGGGCAAACCACGGTCATTGAACTGGGTAAAGTCTCGGTCAATCCGACGTTGCCGGCATCCGAGTTCCGGTTTGTTGCCCCGGCAGGTGTCGACGTGGTCAAGCTGCAATGATCATCGCCGCCGTTTTTGTCATTCAGCGTGGTGATAGCCGTGGCTGACCTGTTTTCCCAAGAGCCTGCCGCACCGCTGGCCGAGTTGCTACGGCCTCAACGGCTGGATGACGTCATTGGTCAATCACATTTGCTTGGCGAGGGCAAGCCTCTGCGTCTGGCGTTTCAGTCAGGCAAACCGCATTCGATGATTTTCTGGGGGCCGCCGGGGGTGGGTAAAACCACGCTGGCGCGTCTGACGGCGACGGCATTCGACTGCGAATTTATTGCCTTGTCGGCGGTTTTTTCCGGGGTCAAGGATATTCGGGCGGCCATGGAGCAAGCCCAGCACAACCTCGCCCTGGGCAGGCACACCATCTTGTTTGTTGACGAGATTCACCGTTTCAACAAATCACAGCAAGACGCTTTGCTGCCCTACGCCGAAAGCGGGCTGGTGACGTTCATTGGCGCCACCACCGAAAATCCCTCGTTCGAGGTCAATTCTGCGTTGCTGTCGCGCGCTCAGGTGTATGTCCTGCAATCGCTGGGCGACGATGATTTGAAACAGTTGGTGACGCGCGCCCGTCAGCAGGCGCTGCAGGGGCTGGAATTCGACGAGGTTGCGGTGGATACGCTGGTGGGCTATGCCGATGGCGATGCCCGGCGGTTGCTGAACCTTCTGGAGCAGTGTCACACCGCTGCCGGTGCCAGTGGTGTTACCCGCATCGATGCGGCGTTTATCCAGAGCGCGCTCACCTTGAACAGCCGCCGTTTCGACAAAGGCGGTGATAATTTCTACGACCAGATCTCAGCGCTGCATAAATCGGTTCGTGGCTCGCACCCTGATGCGGCGCTGTATTGGCTGACACGCATGCTCGATGGCGGTGCTGACCCGCGCTATCTGGCGCGTCGTATTGTGCGTATGGCTTGGGAAGACATTGGTCTGGCAGATCCGCGCGCCCTGCAAATAGCCAATGATGCGGCGGATACATTTGAACGGCTGGGCAGCCCCGAGGGCGAGCTGGCGTTGGGTCAGGCCGTCATCTATCTGGCGGTTGCCGCCAAAAGCAACGCTGGCTACAACGCCTGGAATCAGGCACGCGCGTTCGTGAAGAAAGATAAAAGCCGTGAGGTGCCGGTACATTTGCGCAATGCCCCGACGAAACTCATGAAAGAGCTGGGCTATGGGCACGAGTATCGCTACGC
>JAAYID010000382.1 GCA_012744285.1 Alcaligenaceae bacterium | reverse complement strand
ATGCCACCCTGACCACACCCTGCCCGAAATGTGGCGGGGTGGTCAAAGAAAATTACCGCCGTTACGCCTGCACCGCGTGTGATTTTTCCATCGGGAAACACCCCGGCGGGCGCACGTTTGAAGTGCCGGAAGTCGAGGCCTTGCTGCAAGAACGTACCCTGGGGCCCTTGTCCGGGTTCATCAGCAAAATGGGCCGGCCTTTTGCGGCCTTGCTGCGTATTACCGATGACTACAAGCTGGAATTCGATTTCGGGCAGAGTGATGCCGAAAATGAAGAACCGGTTGATTTTTCAGGCCAGCCCGCGCTGGGGGCCTGCCCAAAATGCGGCAGCCCTGTCTATGAACACGGCATGAATTACGTGTGCGAAAAATCGGTTGGCCCGGAAAAGTCATGTGATTTCCGCTCGGGCAAAGTCATTTTGCAGCAAGAAATTTCACCGGCACAGATTACCAAACTGCTGTCCGATGGCAAAACGGATCTGCTCGACGGCTTCGTGTCCAGCCGAACCAATCGCAAGTTCAAGGCGTTTCTGGTCAAGCAGGCCAATGGCAAGATCGGTTTCGAATTCGAGGCCCGACCTGAAAAACCGGGCGCCAAGAAAACGGCAGCCAAAAAAACCACCGCAGCAAAAACGGCGACTAAAAAAACGGCCACCAAGACGGCAGCCAAGAAAGCAACAGCTAAAAAGGCCACCAACGTCGCGGCAATCACCGCCGACGATGATGACCCACCGTTCTGATTGACGGGCGCTTTCAGGCGAAATGCCTGTCGCCCCGATGAACGGCACCGGGGCGACGAAATGACCGCCACTTCAGTGAACAACGCGGGCGCGCTGACTTTGCACGGCATGCACCCGGATGCTTGAGGCCCTTAACGCTGCCCGCGCAGCAAACGCGCGGCTTCAATTGCAAAATACGTCAGGATGCCGTCGCCGCCGGCACGCTTGAACGCCAGCAAGGACTCCATCATGACCTTGTCATGATCGAGCCAGCCGTTGGCGGCCGCCGCCTTGAGCATGGCGTATTCTCCGCTGACCTGATAGGCGTAGGTGGGCATGCCGAACGCCTGTTTAACGTCGCGCAAGACATCAAGGTAGGGCATGCCGGGCTTGACCATGACCATGTCGGCGCCTTCACGAATGTCGGCCGCCACTTCGCGCAGGGCTTCGTCGCGGTTGGCCGGGTCCATCTGGTAGGTGGCTTTGTCTGATTTACCCAGGTTACCCGCCGAGCCCACGGCATCGCGGAAAGGCCCGTAAAAGGCGCTGGCATACTTGGCCGAATAGGCCATGATGCGGGTATAAATGAACTGGTTGGCCTCGAGCACCTGGCGTACCGCACCGATGCGGCCGTCCATCATGTCGCTGGGCGCCACAATATCGACACCGGCCTGGGCCTGTACCAGCGCCTGGCGCACCAGCATGTCAACAGTGGGTTCGTTCAGCACATAGCCGGCATCATCAATGATCCCGTCTTGCCCATGGCTGGTGTACGGATCAAGCGCAACGTCAGTCAACACCCCCAGCTCAGGGAAGCGTTGCTTCAGAGCCGCCACAACGCGCGGTACCAACCCGTCCGGGTTGGTGGCTTCAACACCGTCAGGTGTCTTCAACGCGCTGTCAATGACGGGGAAGATCGCCAGCACCGGGATCCCCAGTTCGACGCATTCGGCCGCCACGTCTATCAGGGTGTCGGGCGAATAGCGCACTACACCGGGCATGGAGGGAACGGGCTGGCGCACCCCTTGGCCTTCCATGACAAACACCGGGTAGATCAGGTCGTTAGTGGTGAGCACGTTTTCGCGCACCAGACGACGGGAGAAATCATCGCGACGATTACGACGCGGGCGAGCCGACGGAAAATCGGCATTGACGATAAATGAAGTCATGGCACCACCTGAGGAGAAATCCAGTTTTCAATGGCAACGGCCGCGTCTTCAAGCCCGATACGATGGGTGGCAGAAAACGGAATGGCCTGAAGCGTGCCGATATCGGCCAGCTCTTTCTTGATGGCATGGACAGCTTTGATGCGCTGGCCATACGGGAATTTGTCGGCCTTGGTCAGCAAGACCAGTACCGGACGACCGGTCGGTGCGATCCAGCGCGCCAGGCGACGGTCAAGCTCGGTAAGACCGCGGCGGATGTCGAGCAGGAGCACCACCCCGGCCAGTGAATCACGCTCGTGAAGGTAGGCACCCAGCACATCGGCCCATTCTTCACGCGCCTCGCGGCCGATGGCGGCATAGCCGTAGCCGGGCAAGTCAACCAGGTACCCCAGCGATTCGCCGGGAGTGATGGGGTCGGGAATACCAAACATATTGATGAGCCGCGTACGTCCCGGCGTTTTACTGGAAAAAGCCAGCCGCCGCTGGTTGGTCAGCACATTGATGGCTGATGACTTACCGCAGTTGGAGCGCCCGACAAAGCAAACTTCGGGGGCCCCGGGCGGGGGAAGCTGGTCGAGACGGGCTGCTGACGTGGTGAACGCCGCACGGTGCAATATGGACAATGTAATATACCTGGAACAGTTTGATTGATACGCTATTGTATAATTCAAGGTTTGAAACTGTTGCGGCTAATTTCTAAATCGCGATCCATCGAGGTCTTCATGAAGCGTACGCTTTCCAAAATGCTTGTGGCCAGTGGTTTATTGCTGGGCTCTTCCCTTCTTGGCGTCAGCTATGCCGCTGACGTTATCGTCTCCAAACCCGACGTCGCCAAGGGCGAACAGCTTTACGCCAACGGCGATGCCGCGCGCGGAATTCTGGCCTGTGCTTCATGCCACGGCGCAGCCGGCAACAGCACATTGCCGGTTAACCCCAACCTCGCCGGCATGCCTCACGAGTACATCGCCAAGCAACTGTACGAATTCCAGAGCAAAGACGGCGCCACCCCCGTACGCCGCAGCCTCGATGGCGCCAATTCGGTCATGACCGCCATCGCCACACCGCTTACCGACACCGACATCAAGAATGTGTCGTACTACCTGTCGCTGCAAAAGCTCGACTACGAAAAAGCGGCCACTGCCAGTAAAGAGGCCTCCATGGAACGCGGCCAGCACATCTGGCGCGGCGGTCTGGTCGAGCGTGGCGTACCGGCCTGTGCGGCCTGTCACGGCCCGGCTGGCGCCGGCATTCCCGGCCAGTTCCCGCGTCTGGCAGGTCAGTTCCCGACGTATATTGCTGAACAGCTCAAGCTGTTCCGCAGCAACGACCGTTCCAACAGCCCCATGATGCACGACATCGCTGATCGCATGTCCGATTCCGATATCGCGGCGGTGGCCGATTACGCGGCCGGTCTGCGCTAACTGACCCGTTTCATGCAGAACTAAATCTGCATCAGCCGGTCACACAGGGGGGAGCTTCTACCGGCGCCCCCTTTTTTTATGAATTGCATCCTGTGAATCACGCTTCCTCCTGGCGCCAACGCGGTGCCGACCTGTCCGAACTGCTGGGCTCGATGCGCTTTGCCGTGAGCCTGCTGGTTTTCATTTGTGTGGCCAGCATCATCGGCACCGTGCTGGCACAAAACCAGGTCGCCAATACCTACCTCGACCAGTTTGGCCCGTTCTGGTACGCCGTTTTCGACGTCTTTGCCATCTGGCATGTGTACAACAGCTGGTGGTTCCTGCTGATCATGGCGTTTCTGGTGGTGTCGACCACGCTTTGCCTGCTGCGCAACACACCCAAAATGGTCAAAGACATGCGGTCGTTTCGCGAGCACGTTCGGGGCAGCAGCCTGCGCGCGTTTCACCACAAGGTCGAGACCAGCAGCCAGGCCAGCGTTGACACCAGCACACAGAACATCCGGCAGCTGCTTGAACGCCAGGGTTACAAGGTCAAAGAGCGCATTGACGCCGACAGCCGCCTGCTGGCGGCCAAAAAAGGCAGCTCCAACAAGCTGGGCTACATCTTTGCCCATGCGGCAATCGTGGTGATCTGTATCGGCGGTATTCTTGACAGCGAACTGCCCGTCCGGCTTCAGGTGTGGCTGGGCGGCAAAGAACCCATTACCCAGAACATGCTGATCGCCAATGTGCCTGAATCGGGGCGGCTGTCGGTAACCAACCCCAGTTACCGGGCCAATATGCTGGTGCCCGAAGGCGGTCAAAGCAGCCATGCCATTGTGGCTCAGGGCGAAGGGGTGCTGGTGCAACCCTTGCCGTTTTCCCTGAAGCTGTCGAAATTTGACGTCGAATACTATTCAACCGGCATGCCCAGCAGCTTTAAAAGCTACGTTGAAGTGCTCGACCCCGAAACCAATGAACGTTTCGAACGGGTTATCGCGGTCAATGAACCCCTGCGCTATAAAGGCGTTACGGTGTACCAGTCCAGCTTTGACGACGGCGGCAGCAAGGTCAAGCTGAAGGCCTGGCCCCTTGACGGCACAGCCCGTTCCACCTTCGAGGTCGACACGGTTGTCGGCGAACCCACCGAAATCACACTCAACGCCAGTTCGCAGCCCCTGCCCCTGCGGCTCGACGTCTCGGGCCTGCGCGTCATCAATGTCGAGAACCTCGACACCAACCTCAACCCTCAACCCAAAGCCTTGCTCGAACATGTCGCCTCGGTCACCGGCAGCGCTACCGCCGGCCGCCAGGAGGGTCTGCGCAATGTCGGCCCTAGCGTTCAATACCGGCTCGTGGGTGCCGACGGGCAGTCTTACGAATACAACAACTACATGATGCCCATGGTGCTGGATGCCGGCCCCGTCTATCTGGTCGGCGTGCGCCAGAATGCCTCGGAAAGCTACCGCTACATCCGCATCCCTGCCGACGAAACCAGCAGTCTGAACGGGTTCATGCAGTTGCGGGCCGCACTTAACGACCCCGGCCTGCGCAGCCAGGCCGCGCGGGAGTTTGCCACTGAAAATGCCGGCAACACCGAACAGGCTGCCCTGCTCGAAACCGCTGCCGCGGCAGCCCTTGAAGCGTTTGCATCCGGCGGCTTCAATGCGGTGGTCGAGCGCGTTCCCGCCGAAGAGCGTGACCGCTTTCTGGGTTTTGCCGTACCCATGATCCAGCTCTCGCTCAGCCGCTTGCGTGACCTTGATCGGGTACAACGCGGGCTTGAGCCCATCAATTACGACGGCGAAAGCGGCCCGCGTGAAACGCAGTGGCTGCAACAGGCCTTGCTGGCGCTCAGCACCCTGCCCGAGTATCCTGCTCCCATCCTGCTATCCATGACCCACTTCGAACACGTCGAGGCCAGCGTGTTCCAGGTCGCGCGCAGTCCCGGTCAAAATACGGTGTATCTGGGCTGTCTGTTCCTGGTCATTGGTGTATTTTCAATGTTCTACGTTCGCGATCGCCGGATCTGGGTCTGGGTTCAGCCCAATGGGGCCGGCAGTCACTGGCTGGCCGCCATGACATCGCAACGACGCAATCTTGATTTCGACCGTGAATTCGGCGAATTCCAGACGGCGCTTAACAAGTTGTCTTCGTAACGAGGCCCATCATGTCTGAAACCACCGTATCCACTTCCAGCTGGAACGCCGCCATGAGCGCCAGTGGCGATCGTCGCGGCCTGCGCGGCAAACCCGACCTGTCGGATATTGCCTTCTTTCTGCTGCTTGCCGCCGGCGCAGCCTGGGCGATGTTCCGCTTCCCGGACAGCATGGACATCTATGAAAAGGCCATTCTGGCCCTGACCGTACCGGGCGTGGCCTGGATGGCCTGGCTCTGGCGGCCCCTGCGCACCTTGTTCATTGCCTCAGGCGTCAGTGCGCTGTTCGCCATCTGGCTGTACGCCGCCGGCGGCTCCATTGACCAAGGCGATATCACCCGCGCCGAAACCGTATTTTTCCTGAAATACCTGTTTTCATCGCAGTCTGCCATTCTCTGGATGTGTGCGCTGTTTGTGCTGGCTACCGTGGCCTACTGGGCCGGTTTTTTCAGCCACACGGCCAGCTGGATGGGAACCGCCCTGACCTGGGGTGCCGTCTATGCGGGCACCACCGGCATGCTGGTGCGCTGGCGCGAAGGGCATTTGCTGGGGCCTGATATCGGGCACATTCCGGTCAGCAATCTGTACGAGGTGTTCGTGCTGTTTGCATTGATCACGGCGCTGTTCTACCTGTATTACGAACGCCGCTATGCCACACGCGCCCTGGGGGGGTTTGTCCTGCTGGTCGTAACATCGTCCGTCATTTTCTTGCTGTGGTACACCTTCACCCGCGATGCCTTTGAAATTCAGCCCCTGGTACCGGCCCTTAAAAGCTGGTGGATGAAAATTCACGTGCCCGCCAACTTCATTGGCTACGGCACCTTCTCGCTGGCAGCCATGGTCGGGTTTGCCTATCTGGTGAAAGAGCACGGCGCAACCCAATCGCGCAAAAAGTTGATACCGCTCTTTATCCTGGGTGCCATTCTGTGTTCGGAACCCCTCATGTTCGGGTCACGTGAATTGTCCGCGACCTGGATGTTGTACTTTGGTATCGGCGCCGT
>JAAYID010000381.1 GCA_012744285.1 Alcaligenaceae bacterium | reverse complement strand
GCGACGGCCAGCAAGCCGGCCAGTGACGACGCGCTTGTCGCCAGCAAAATGGGCAGAAACACCAGTGTGGGGTCGGCCGCACCTTGCTGGGCCCGGTACATGAAGATGGTGACCGGAAGCAAGGTCAGGGACGAGGTGTTGAGCACCAGAAACAGGATTTGCGCGTTGGTGGCGGTATCCGGCCGCGGGTTGAGCGATTGCAGGGCACGCATGGCCTTGAGGCCAATAGGCGTTGCGGCGTTGTCCAGCCCCAGGCCATTGGCCGCAAAGTTCATGGTGATCAGGCCCAAGGCCGGATGGCCTGCGGGTACTTCAGGCATCAGGCGTCGGAACAGGGGGCTGAGCCAGCGACCTAGGGCGTCGATCAGACCTGCCGCTTCGGCAATTTTCAGAAACCCGAGCCAGAGCGTCAAGGTGCCGAACAGCAGCACCATGATGTTGACCGAAAGTTCGGCCATTTTGAAAAGACTTTGTACGATCCGTGCAAAGACCTCGGGGTCGGCGCCGACCAGCCATTGGAACAACGCCGATACGGCACTGATCAGAAAAAATGCCAGCCACAGTACGTTCAACATGCCAAAATTGCCTTGAAATTTATGATTGGCTGCCCTGATGGGAATCAGCGCCGCCGCAAGGGCGAGGCATGTCAGTCCTGGCGGCCTTTGCGCTGGATCAGTTCAATTTTGTAGCCGTCCGGATCCTCAACAAACGCGATGACCGTCGTGCTGTGTTTCATGGGGCCCGCTTCACGAACGACATTGCCGCCGCGTGCCCGGATGGCATCACAGGTGGCATAGGCGTCTTCGACCTCGAGGGCGATATGACCATAGCCAGTGCCCAGCTCGTAATGATCGGTATCCCAATTGTGGGTCAGCTCAATGACGGCACCCTCATCTTCAGGTTGATAGCCAACGAATGCCAGGGTGAAACGGCCTTCGGGGTAGTCTTTTTTGCGCAGCAGCTGCATGCCCATGACGTCGGTATAGAACGCCAGGGACTTTTCCAGATTGCCGACACGCAGCATAGTGTGAAGTAAACGCATGGAGATTCTCCTGTTAAAGCAAGGGCAATGATGCCGGATGATGACCGCGCAGGGTGTTCCGGGCATGCTGGAACCCGGGGCAGAGGCGTTCGACCTCTTGCCAGAAATTGCGGCTGTGGTCCATGAAGTTCAGGTGCGCCAGTTCGTGGGCAATCACATAATCAATGATGGCAGGCTCGAAGTGCACCAGTCGCCAGTTCAGCATAATGCGTCCTTGCGAACTGCATGACCCCCAACGCGTAGAGGCCGAAGACAATCGCCAGTGACTGGGAGTCAGGCCAAAACGTTTATGGAAATCTTCAAGGCGCAGGAAGAACCAGAATTTTGCCTGCCCCTGCAACCAGATGTCGACGCTATCGCGGATACGGGCGTGGTCGGCGCTTAACGGTAAACCAAGCCCCAGTGTGTCCCCGTCTTTGGGTGTCAACGGGTCACCATGGTAGCGCCACGGCTTGTCTAGCTGCTCACCCAGCGACAGCACAATTTGTTGGCCAAGATAGGGTATTTTCCCGCCGTTTCGCCATTGTGTTTCGGCCAGGGCGAGGCGCTCTTTGCGCGACTGATAGTGCCCCAGCTTGTCGATGATCCAGGCCGCTTTGCTTTGTACTGCGTCATCAATCTGACGTAGGCCTATCCATTGCGGCGCGGTGACACGCAGCCCATCATCGGTAATCTGAAGCCCGATGCTGCGTCGGCGTGACCGCATCAGTGTGAATCCGATAGGTTGAATGGGCGTGTTGATTTCACGCCATTTGGCACCGATAGGCAGCGTAGGTGGCGGTTCGATCTTGACCGGATCTGTCGCCTTGGGTTTAGGGGGGATGACAGATGTGGCCGGGGCCGGATTGGCCGGCAAGGCGTCGAACAGCGACAGCTGATCAGCCTTTGCCATAGCGCTCCGGGTTGAGTACCCGCATTTCCGCTTCAATCCAGGCTTGTACCCGCGTATTCAGTGTCTCGGCATCCAGGCCGGTGCTTTCAATGGCCGGGCCGATCGAGACGGTGATCAGGCCTGGCTTTTTGATGAACGCGTTTTTGGGCCAGCATTCGCCGGCGTTCAGTGCGATGGGGATAACCGGTGCACCCGTGCGGGTGGCCAACAGGGCACCGCCCCCTTTGTAGCGACCGGTTTGACCGGGTGCGATGCGGGTTCCTTCCGGAAACAGGACGGGCCAGCGACCTTCGTTCAGGCGTGCCCGGCCGACTTTGACGACTTGTTCAAAGGCATCACGCCCGCGCCCGCGATCGATGGGGATCATGCGCAGCAGGGCCAGGCCCCATCCAAAGAAAGGAACGCGGTGCAATTCTTTTTTGTAGACAAAACAGGCCTGACGGGGCAAGTAGGCCGGCAGGAACAGCGTTTCCCATGCCGACTGGTGCTTGGCCAGAACAACGGCCGGGCCATCGGGAAAGTTTTCAGCGCCTTTGATTTCCCAACGAATACCGACAATGACCTTGGCTCCCCAGACCGCCAGACGTGGCCAACCCATGGTGAGCCGGTAGCGCCAGCGCAAGGGCAGGGGTGACCACAGCAGACAAGCGAAGGCGTACGGTATGACCGTGACCGTCAGGAAGAGCATGTACAGGCTTGATCGCAACGCGGCCATGATTACCCTTCCAGCCAGGCGTCAACCACTTCAGCCAGGTTGGCCCGAACCTGGGTGCCACTGGGCAGGTCGCCCTTGTCCCAGGTTTTCTGGCCATTTCCGGTCATGACCAGCCATGGGGTGCAGCCGGCGGTGGATGCCGCCTGAAGGTCACGCCATGAGTCGCCGACAGCAGGTACATCTTGCAGGCTGATGTCGTAGCGCCGGGCAATGTCGAGAAACATACCGGGACGAGGTTTACGGCATTCGCAGCCATCGTCAGGCCCGTGGGGACAGATGAAAATTGCATCGATCGTGCCACCGGCCTGCGCCAGTTCATGCCGGAGTTTGGCATGAATGGCGTTGAGGGATTCGATGGTGAACAGGCCGCGCGCCAACCCCGACTGGTTGCTGGCAATGACGACTTTCCAGCCTGCCCGTGACAGGCGGGCAAGGGCGTCGAGGCTGCCTTCAATGGGTACCCATTCGTCGGGGCTTTTGATGTAGGCGTCACTGTCGTGATTGATGACGCCGTCGCGGTCGATGATGGCAAGTTTCACTGCGCTAACCTTGAAATATCGGCGACCTGGTTCATGAGACGCCCCAGTTGGCCCAGCAGAGCCAGACGATTGGCGCGCACGGCCGGGTCATCGGCCATGACCATGACGTCGGCAAAGAACTGATCGACAGCCTCACGGGTTTCCGATAGCGTCGACAAAGCGCCGGCAAAGTCGCCCTGGGCAAATTGCTGCTGCGCCTTCGGCGATACTTGATCAATCTTGGCCGCCAGAGCCTGCTCGGCGGGCTCGGACAGACGCGACGCATCAATCGTCTCGGGGACAGCATCGGCTTTCTTGAGCAGATTGGTGATGCGCTTGTTGGCCGCTGCCAGGCTTTGGGCTTCGGGCATTTGGGCAAACGTACCGCAGGCTGCAACACGTGCCTGCACTTCGTGCAGCGGGGGGGAAAGTTCAAGCACAGCATCGACGACGTTACGGTCGTGATCGGCACCTAACTGGTTGCGGTAGCGTTCGTAAATGAACCCGGCAACGTCATTGACGGTGCCGGCGTCAAGCGGGTGGGCGCCAAATGTACTCGCGGTGAAATCAAGCAAGTCGCGCAGTGACAATTGGTTCGGTTTGCCAGGGCCGAGGTAGTCACCGGCGGCCAGTTGCTCGAAGGCACTGATGATGCCCAGGGCAGCCCGACGCAACCCATAGGGGTCGCGTTCGCCGCTGGGGACCAGGCCAATGCCCCAGATACCCACCAGCGTCTCGGCACGCTCGGCAATGAAGAGAATGGTGCTGGTCAGTGTGGCAGCAGTGACAGCGGCATCAAGACGGATGCGGTATTGTTCGCCGATCGCGGTGACCACTTCGACGGGTTCGTTGTCGGCGGTTGCGTAATACGCACCCACGATGCCTTGCAGCTCGGGGAACTCACCAACCATATTTGAATTCAGGTCGGCTTTGGCCAGCAGGGCCGCGCGGTCGGCATGGGCTTCGTTACCGCCAAGACAACCGGCGATATGGCGGGCAATCGCGCGCACGCGCTCGATCCGCTCGCGCTGTGAACCCAGTTTGTTGTGATAAACGCGGTTGGCCAGCGAATCAACCCGGCTTTCAAGCGTTGCCTTGCGGTCGGTGTCGAAGAAAAACTGGGCGTCGGCCAGGCGTGGACGCACGACCCGCTCGTTACCCTCAACAATGTGGCGCGGGTCGTTGACCTGCATGTTGCTGACGATCAGGAAGCGGTGCGTCAGTTTTCCGGTGGCAGGCTCAAACAGCGGAAAGTATTTCTGATTAAGCCGCATGGTCAGGATCAGGCATTCGGCGGGAACGTCGAGGAATTTCGGGTCAAACTGACCGGCGTACACCGTGGGGTGTTCGACCAGGGCGGTGACCTCGTCAAGCAAGGCGTCGACTTCGGGGCCGGTGCCGATGGTGCCGCCCAAGGCCTGTGCCTGGCTGGCCAACTGAGCAGCAATGGCGTTGCGTCGGTCATCGAATGACGCAATGACACGACCCTCGTCGGCCAGTTGCTGCACCCAGGTGTCTGCTGACTGGATCGACAGCGTGGCTTGACCCATGAAGCGATGGCCGTTGCTGATGCGGTCGGCGGTAAGACCCAGCGTGGCCACCGGGACGACATCGGTGCCATGCAGGGCAAGCAGGTGATGGGCAGGGCGTACGAACTTGACGCTGGTGACGCCATCATCAAGCTGGTAACGCATGACTTTGGGGATCGGCAACCCGGCAATTGCGGCCTCAAGCGCTTCTTGCAGTGATTCGGCCAGTGATGCGCCAGGTGCTGTGCCTTTCGCATACAGATAGTCTTGCTTGCCGTCAGATTCGCTGACCAGGTCGGCCGGCTGCAGATGGCCGAGACCTTTACTTTCGAGTTTTTTGACCAGGGCGGGTGTGGCCTGCCCGTCGGGGGTCAGGCCAACCTTGGCGGGCATGAGTTTTTCGGTGAACGACTGCTCGGGGGCCTGCACCAGAACATGGCTGAGGTGCACCGCCAGACGGCGCGGGGTGGCGTAGTCGGTGGTAACGTTGCCATCGGCCAGCAGGTGGTGCTTTTCAAGCACCGCATGAATGCCCTGGGCAAACGCTTTACCCAGCGTGTTCAGTGCTTTGGGTGGCAGCTCTTCGGTGACCAGTTCAACCAGCAGGGGGCGGGTTTGGGCTGTTGTCATTACACAGCCTCCGGGGTTTTATCAAGCATGGGGAAACCGAGTTTTTCGCGTGAATCGTAATAGGCTTGCGCAACAGCGCGCGAGAGGTTGCGGATGCGGCCAATGTAGGCGGCACGTTCGGTGACGCTGATGGCGCCGCGTGCGTCAAGCATGTTGAACGTGTGGGCCGCTTTCAGGGCGGCTTCGTAGGCGGGCAGGGCCAGCGGTACCGCGATCAGGCGGGTAGCCTCGGCTTCGTAGTCATTGAAGTGGGCAAACAGCATGTCGGTTGAGGCATGTTCGAAGTTGTATGTGGACTGTTCCACTTCATTCTGGTGGAACACATCGCGGTACAACACTTTGCGACCATCGGCGCTTTGGGTCCAGACCAGGTCATACACACTTTCCACACCTTGCAGGTACATCGCCAGACGCTCAAGCCCGTAGGTGATTTCACCCGTCGTGGGGGTGCAGTCAAGACCGCCAACCTGCTGGAAGTAGGTGAACTGGGTAACTTCCATGCCATTTAGCCATACTTCCCAACCCAGACCCCAGGCACCCAAAGTGGGGTTTTCCCAGTCATCTTCGACAAAGCGGATGTCGTGCTCGTCGGGGTTGATGCCCAAGGC
>JAAYID010000380.1 GCA_012744285.1 Alcaligenaceae bacterium | reverse complement strand
GGCCATCGCTCGTACGGGTTTGCGGCGGCATCGCGCACCTATTTTGGCAAGCCGTTAGGCGACATCACCATTGCTGAAGCGGCCATGCTGGCGGGCATACCCAAGGCGCCGTCGCGCTTTAACCCCATTGCCAATATGCCGCGCGCCAAGTCGCGCCAGATGTACGTGCTGGGTCGCATGCGCGACCTGGGCTACATCACCCCTGAAGAGTACCAGCAGGCTTCGCAGCAACCGATTGTGCTCAAGTCGGCGCCCGGTACGCCGGCAGGCGGTTATGCGATTCATGCCGAATATGCGGCCGAACTGGCGCGCCAGCTGCTGTTCACCGTCTATCAAGACAACATTTATTCGCGTGGTTTCAATATCTATACAACCATTGATTCCAAAGAGCAGCAGCAAGCTTACGAGGCCGTCCGTAACGGTATCCTTGATTACACACGTCGTGCACCCTACCCCGGCCCCGAGGAAACCATCAATTTGCCGGCCGGTGTCGAGCAAAATGCAGAGCAGTTCGACGAGATTCTCGAGAAAGTACAAGACAAGTACCGCGACAGCGATGATCTGATGGTCGGTGTCGTGTTGTCCGCCGCGCCTGACAAGGTTGTTGTCGCGCGTAGTCCCGAGCAAATCGTTGAAATTACCGACAAGTCGGCGCTCAAGGTGATTGCACGTGGTCTGGCAAAGAATGCCAAGTCTGATGTACGTATTTCGCGGGGTGCCGTGGTCTATATCCGTAAAAACGGTGACTACTGGGAACTGCTGAACAAGCCCTCGGTGCAGGCGGCGTTCGTGGCCTTGCAGCCGCAAGACGGTGCAATTCGTGCCATGGTGGGCGGGTTCGACTTTGAAGAACAGTTCAATCGGGTAACGCAGGCGTGGCGTCAGCCCGGTTCGGCGTTCAAACCGTTTATTTATGCCAGTTCGCTTGAACGTGGCCTGACGCCCTCCACCCAGGTGTCCGACGAGCCGTTCCGCCTGACGGCGGCACAAACGGGTTCAAAAGCCTGGGAGCCCAAGAACTACGGCAACAGCTACGAACCCATGCTGACGCTGCGCGAGGCCTTGTACAAGTCCAAGAACATGGTATCGATCCGCATCATGCAGGCTGTGGGCCCTCAGTACGTGCAAGATTACATCACCCGGTTTGGTTTTGACCGGGCCCGCAACCCGGCGGTGCTGCCGCTGGCGTTGGGTGCGGGCGGGGTTACGCCCATGCAGCTGGCTGCAGGCTACGTGGTGTTTGCCAACGGGGGTTACCGTGTGCCGCCCTACCTTATCGACCGGGTGACCGATGCCGATGGCAAGGTCGTCATGCAGGCCAAACCGGTGGTGGCCGGCGATGCGGCGGCCCGCGTCATTGATCCGCGTACGGCGTACGTCATGAACGACATCATGCGCGGCATTGCCCGTCAGGGGACGGCGGCTCGCCTGGCGCGTGACCTCAAGCGTCCTGATGTCGGCGGCAAAACCGGCACGACCAATGATTCGCACGACGCCTGGTTTGCCGGTTTTACGCCCAAGCTGGTGGGTGTGGCCTGGATGGGCTTTGATAAACCCCGTTCGCTCGGTTCGCGCGAGACCGGTGGTGGCGCATCGCTGCCGATCTGGCTCGATTACATGCGGTTTGCACTTAAAAATGAACCCGTTGTCCAGCCAGGCCCACTGCCTGATGGCCTGTTGCGTGAAGGGGGTGACTTTTACTTCGCTGAGTTCCCGCCGGGCAAGGCCGTGGCGCGTGTCGGTTTGCCGTCACCCGAAGAATTGATGTTGAACGGCCAGTTGCCCGATGGGGCGACGCCATCGGATGGCATTGGCGATTTGCTGAACCAGCTGGATGGCAGCGCGGTGTCTGTCGAACCGTCGTTCGGGCCGGCACCCCAGCCGGCCCAGACGCAGCGGGTACAGTTCTGACCTAGATCGTCACTTTAAGCGGCTGGCCGCCGTTGGCGTCGGTGCAGATTTGTGACAGTGCCTCGGCCATATCGGGGCCGCCGCGGGTGTCGACCCAGCGTTCGCCGTCGAAGCGGTAGTGGAAACCGCCGGTACGTGCGGCCACCCACAT
>JAAYID010000379.1 GCA_012744285.1 Alcaligenaceae bacterium | reverse complement strand
GTGACCACCATATCCATGGGCGTGATCAGGTCTTCGGTATCCAGTTCAGTCGCGTTACGCTCGATCTCGGACAAACGTGAGTCTTTGGCGCCAACGCTGAACTCGTTGCGAATGGCCACCAGTTCGTCAGAAATAATTTGCGTGATGCGTTCAGGACGCGCCAGAATGTCGAGCAAATCGGCGATCGTGTCCATGATGTCTTTGTACTCATTGACGATCTTGTCTTGCTCAAGACCTGTCAGGCGCTGCAGACGCATGTTCAGGATCTCTTGCGCCTGGGTATCGCTAAGGCGATACAAACCATCATTCTGCAGGCCAAACACTTCGGGCAAGGCCTCGGGTCGGTAAGCCGCACGCCCACCCGGCGTATCACCCTGGTCAGCACGCGCCAGCATTTCACGCACCAGCGAGGAATCCCATGAGCGTGCCATGAGCTCTTGGCGCGCCACCGGAGGTGTCGGCGCGGCTTTAATGATGGCAATGAATTCATCAATATTGGCCAGCGCCACCGCCAGGCCTTCAAGCACGTGCCCCCGCTCGCGCGCCTTGCGCAACTGGAAGACCGTGCGACGCGTGACGACTTCACGGCGGTGAAACAGGAAATATTCGACCAGCTGCTTGAGATTGAGCAAACGTGGCTGGCCATCGACCAGCGCCACAAAGTTCATGCCGAACGTATCTTGCAGCTGGGTATGCTTGTACAGATTATTCAGTACGACTTCGGGGACTTCGCCGCGCTTGAGCTCGATGACCAGACGCATACCGTCTTTGTCGGACTCGTCGCGAATATCGGAAATGCCTTCGATTTTCTTTTCGTTAACCAGCTCAGCGATGCGCTCTTGCAGCGATTTCTTGTTGACCTGATAGGGAATGGCATCAACGATGATGGCCTGGCGGTTACCACGCTCAAGGTCTTCAAAATGGGTTTTGGCCCGCATGACCACCCGGCCGCGCCCGGTACGGTAACCCTCACGCACACCCGACAACCCGTAGATAATGCCACCCGTCGGAAAATCAGGGGCCGGAATCAGTTCGATAAGCTCATCGACCGTGCAATCGGGGTTGCGAAGGCAATACAGACAGCCATCAACTACCTCAGACAAGTTGTGCGGCGGAATATTGGTTGCCATACCCACCGCAATACCCGAACTGCCGTTGACCAGCAGATTGGGCAAGCGCGAGGGCAACAACAACGGCTCTTGTTCACTGCCGTCATAGTTGGGGCCGAAATCGACCGTTTCCTGGTCAATATCAGCCAGCAATTCGTGGGCAATTTTCGACAGACGAATCTCGGTGTAACGCATGGCCGCAGCACTGTCACCGTCAACCGAACCGAAGTTACCCTGACCATCAACAAGGGTGTAGCGCAACGAGAAATCTTGCGCCATGCGAACAATGGTGTCGTAGACCGCAGAGTCACCGTGCGGGTGATATTTACCGATGACGTCACCGACGATACGCGCCGACTTCTTGTAAGCACGGTTCCAGTCGTTGTTGAGCTCGTGCATCGCAAACAACACGCGCCGGTGAACCGGCTTGAGCCCGTCACGGACATCGGGCAGCGCCCGACCTACGATGACGCTCATGGCGTAGTCCAGATAACTGCGGCGCATCTCTTCTTCGAGGGATATCGGAAGAGTTTCCTTGGCGAAGGAATCCATAGGGTTCTATATTCTTGAAAGGTATGATCGTGAAGGTGACCGACTACGGGCGAATGGGAAATTCTAGCACTTCCCACCCCTGCCCGAGCCCGTTGCCGAAAACCAACAATATTGCAAAACTTACGGTAGAATTACTGACATCTAGGCCCCGCATGCGAGTCTGGCATAACGAACCGCACGAAAATACCGTAAGATTCGGCCTATCACGCATGATTTCCAGAGCAATTCTTTAAACAGAAACACTGAATTGCTATACTGGTTACGTTTTTCAATAATGCGGCGGAGGTTCGCTGCGGTCACTTACCAGCATTAAGCTCAACGAGGAGAAACATGAATAAACCCTCTAAATTCGCATTAGCCTTTGCTATTGCTGCCCTTTCGGCATCCGGTGCAGCTTCTGCGCAAACCATCGACAACTGGCAAACACCTTACGGTGGCGCTGTCATGAACGGCACCAACGAACTGTGCTGGCGCAACAACTTCTGGACACCTGCTACCGGCCTGCCCGGCTGTGACGGTGTACCTGTTGCTCAACAAGCTCCCGTAGGCACTCCCTCCGCAGCTAAAGTTGTTCTGAACGCAGACACATTCTTCGATTTCGACAAGTCCACCATCAAGCCCGCTGGTCGCCAGGTCCTTGACCAGGTTGCTGCCCAGGCTCAGTCGCTGAACCTCGAAACCGTTATTGCTGTCGGCCACACCGACTCCATCGGTACTGAACAGTACAACCAGGGCTTGTCCCAGCGCCGTGCCAACGCTGTCAAGGCTTACCTGGTCAGCAAAGGCATCGATGCCAACCGCATCTACGCTGAAGGCAAAGGCGAAAGCAACCCTGTCGCCAGCAACAAAACTCGTGAAGGCCGCGCACAAAACCGTCGCGTAGAGATCGAAATCGTCGGTACACGCAAGTAATTCATTACTGCAAACGACGTACAATAAAGGGGTGCCTTCGGGCACCCTTTTTATTTTCCGGGCAACAGCATGAACACGACCTCCTCATCCTCGGGCAACCCAAACGTCAGTCAGGCCGAAATCGACAAGTTCAGTGCGCTGGCCTCACGCTGGTGGGACCCCGAAAGCGAATTCAAACCCCTGCATGCGATCAACCCGCTGCGGCTGGGCTGGATCCAGCAAATGACAGGCCCGCTAACCGGCAAACGTGTCATTGATGTCGGCTGTGGTGGCGGCATTCTGGCCGAAAGCATGGCCGTGGCCGGCGCCACGGTGACCGGTATCGACCTGGCCGAAAAATCATTGACTGTCGCCCGGTTGCATAGCCTTGAATCGGGCGTTCCGGTTGACTACCAGGCGATCAGTGCAGAAGACTTTGCCGCACGGCAACCCGGGCAGTTCGATGTCGTCACCTGCATGGAAATGCTGGAACACGTCCCGGATCCGGCATCCATTGTGCAGGCCTGCAGCCAGATGGTAAAGCCGGGGGGCTGGGTGTTTTTCTCTACCCTCAACCGCAACCCCAAGTCGTTTCTGTTCGCCATTGTCGGGGCCGAATACGTGTTGCGCCTGCTGCCACGCGGCACGCACAGCTACGAAAAATTCATCAAGCCCAGCGAACTGTCACGGGCCGTTCGCCAATCGGGTCTGACCGTCATGGAAATGGCGGGCATGGGTTACAACCCCATCACCGATCTTTACTCGCTCTCGAAAGACACCTCGGTCAATTACCTGATGGCCACCCAGAAGAAGGCCCTGTAAGACATGTCGAAACTGGTACTTTTTGATTTTGATGGCACACTGGCCGATACGGCCCCCGACATGGCGGTTGCAGCCAACCGGCTGCGCGAACGCCAGGGTTTACCGCCCCTGCCCTTCGAAGCCTTGCGCGGTGTAACGTCACAGGGTGCGCGCGGCTTCCTGCGCGCGAGCCTGGGCATCGAACCCGACCACCCCGACTACGAAGTACATCGCCAGCAATTTCTGGCCGATTATGCCGAGCACCTTACCGTGCTGACCCGGCTTTTTCCCGGTGTCCCCGAATTGCTGCAAGCGCTTAAAACCCAAGGCTTCCGCTGGGGTATCGTCACCAACAAAGTCGAATATCTCGCGCTGCCCATTGTGCGCTTTCTGGGGCTTGATGATGAATGCGCCATCACGGTCGGGGGTGACACCGCAGGCCACCCCAAGCCCCACCCTGCCCCGCTCTTTTATGCGGCAGAAAAAACAGGGTTTTTACCAGATCAGTGCATCTATATCGGCGATGACGAACGTGACATCCTGGCCGGAAAGGCCGCCGGTATGCCCACTATCGCAGCCGCCTACGGGTATTGCGAGCCCGCCCACGCCGCATCGTGGCAGGCCGATGCCGTTGCCCATCAGGTTGACGAATTATTTGACCATATTGTGCGGCTGGTCTGACACCAGGCTTCGGGGCAAGTCTGGTTTCAGACCTGTGAGTCTGGTCAGAAAGATTACGCGGCATCGCCTGGCGCTTTACGTCTGCAAAGGTTAATTATCGTGAAGTCGTCGGACTGCCCCGCAGTCGTTAAACCGCGCTTTTCAGACATCTGTGTAAATAATTTCAGTTTTGCGGGAACTTTACGTCATATTGGCCCTCTTATACAGCATAGTGGGTTAAAATCCACTTTATGGGGTCGATCCGGCTTCGACGTGGGTCGCGAAACAGAGTAGGGCATGCCGAGCACCAGTAAGCTCGTAAATCCACTGGAAAACTATAAACGCCAACGACGAGCGTTTCGCTTTAGCCGCTTAATGCGGTAAGCCGCTGCACTGATTTGTCTTTGGGTCAGGTAGGGTAAAACCTACAGCAGCGTCACTTACAAAGAATCGGTTTTGGTTGGGTCACTCAGCCAACGCCTAAATTGATGTGAATCGCCAAGAGATGGCCTGTTAACCGGCATGGCTCGAGGTTAAAACTTTAAAGTTGGTTGACTAAGCATGTAGAACTGCCTGCAGAGGGCTTGCGGACGGGGGTTCAATTCCCCCCGACTCCACCAAGACATCTAGGGTAAAACCTTAAAAACCCGCATGAACACTCGTTCTGCGGGTTTTTTCTTGTCTATTTGGTTCCGGCCTCAGCCAGGAGCTGATCCCAGTCATCAGGCGGATGCCCGCTTTCCAGCATCTTGCGGAACACCCGGTAGGCGTCGTCGCTGCTTTCGTAGGCGCGCTTGGTGTCTTCGTCACTCACCCAGGCGTAGACAATCACTTTGCTCGGGGCGTGGTAGCGGAAGAATAGGCGGTACTGCTGGAAGAACTTGGCCCGGAACCAGTGCTTGTGATCGTCACCGAGCGCCCCACCCTGGCGGTACTCCGGTCGCGTCGGATCTTGCGGGATGACATCGAACGCCAGTTTGGTGATAGCAGCCAGCCGCTTGCTGGCGTTCTTTTTTACGTACCCGGCCGGGTCCTTCTGCTTCAGGCTCTCGACCTGCCGCACCAGCGCTTCAATCTGTGCGAGGAAAAGTGGATGGGCAAAGACCGTCCAGCCATGAATGACCAGAGGCTCGGGCTTCCCTGCGCTCATTCATCGTCTGCCGACAGGGCGGCATTGAGATCGACATCGACGCTGCCGACCAGCGCCTGGAGCCGCTGGGCGAGGCCGGCATCCACAGCTTGCAGCCGCTCGGGATGACGAGTGATGTCGGCGGCCAGGAACGCGAGGAACTGACCAAGCACCGGGTCATCACCGTCGGATGCTTCGACGCGCGTCAGCACCACATCGCCGCTGGGGTGAATGGTGTAGTGGATCTTGTCGCGCTTGCCCAGCTTGAGGGCACGACGCACGGTTTCCG
>JAAYID010000378.1 GCA_012744285.1 Alcaligenaceae bacterium | reverse complement strand
GCTCAGGACAGAGCCACGCAGGAAGCCTTGACCCAGGCCCTGCAGGCTGGCGTTTTGTTGCCCGCCTCGCTTGATACCCTGCAGGGTCGCATCATCAATGCGGAATGGCTGCAAAGCCTGATGGCACCGAACCCGGTGCGCGATGTGTTGCACTGGATGAATGCCCCCGAGGCAGCACGACGCCAATGGGGCGATGTGCTGTGGGGGGTTTTCGCCAAGCGTTGCAAAGCAGACTTTGGGTTCGACCCGCACGCTGATGGCGCGCTTCAAGCGGCCGACCTTCTGGCCAGGGGCGAGGGAAAATGGCGTGCCGTGTCCGACCTGTTCCACGATTCGTATAGCCGTTTCCCTGGCGTGGTGGATTTGCTCGATACGCTGCAGCCGCCACACCTTGGCCTGTTCCCCGACGAGAGCATTCTGGCCGGCTACCCTAAAGTCAATGAGGAAAAAGAGGCGGCACTTCGCTATGCCTTGCATGCCTGCGCCGCCATGGATGCGACTACCGCCCGCACGGCGGTGATGGGTGCCGACGAAGAGCACGGTGTTCGACGTCAATGGCTCTGGTCACGCATGGGCCGCACGCCGCTGGCCCAAGCGCTGGAGCATCTGGCAGAATTGGCCCGCCTGAGTGCCACCTTGCCTTCGGGTTCGACACCGGCCGAGTTGGCACAAACCTATCAAGAAACAGGGTGGCGCGTTGACCAGGCGGCCGTTAGTGCCTTGGCGGCTGTGCAGTCCAAAGGCGACCTGGATGCCGTCAGTGCCGCTGTACGGGCGATGTATTTACCCTGGCTGGAAGAGTCGGCCCGCCGCTTGCAGGACTCCTTGAAAGAGGCTGGCTCGCTACCCCGGACAGTGGCCAAAGCGGACGCACCGGGAACGTGCACATTATTTGTTGACGGCCTGCGTTACGACGCTGGCGTTGCCCTTCAGACCCGTTTGTCGGCCTTGGGAAGCACCTCGCTGGAAGCCGCCTGGACCAGCCTGCCGTCGGTGACCGCTTCGGGTAAGGCCTGGTGTTCGCCGGTTGCAGCCCACATCACTGGCGCAGCCACGGACCTGGAATTCGAGCCGCGTGTACGCGAAGATGGCAAGCCGTTGTCCAGCCACAATTTCCGCAAACTGCTGGGTACGCATGGCATCCAGGTTCTGGATAAACACGAAACTGGCGACCCGCAGGGTTTGGCCTGGACGGAAGCCGGTGACCTGGACCACTATGGGCACGAGCACGGTGTGCGGCTGGCACGCGACCTGCACGCCCAACTGGATTTGATTGTGGAGCGGATTGCCGAACTGTGCGATGCCGGCTGGCAACATATTCGCGTGGTAACCGACCATGGTTGGTTGTTGATGCCCGGTGGCTTGCCTAAATCGGAACTGCCACGGCACCAGACGGAAACCCGCTGGGGACGGTGCGCGGTGCTGAAAGACAGCGCACACGGCACGCCGCTAACATTTGGCTGGGACTGGTGTAAAGAGGTTCAAGTGGCCTACGCACCGGGGGTATCCAATTTCATTGCGGGCGCAGAATACGCGCATGGCGGTATCAGCCTGCAAGAATGCCTGGTGCCGGTCATTCAGTTAAGCAGTACAGCGGCATCAGCACCCCGTGCGACGGTCACGATTGATTCGGTAACCTGGCGCGGGTTGCGTTGTGCAGTCACGGTGACAGGTGCCGAAGCCGGGTTCAAGGTAGATATCCGCGCCCGGGCCAATTTAGCTGACACCTCGTTGGCGGCCAGCGTTAAACCACTGGAATCGGGTAAAGCCAGTCTGGCGGTGGCCGACGACGACCAACTGGGCGCGGCTGCCTTGGTTGTCGTGCTGGATGACAAGGGCGAAGTCCTGCAAAAATACGCCACCACCATCGGAGAAGATTAAGCATGCAGCTGGATGACCTGGACAACAAAGCGAGCCTGGCCTTTGAGGGCTATGTGGTGCGTAAAGACCTGGTGCGCACGTTTAGTCGCCAGTTTCCGGTGCCAACCTATGTGGTCGAGTTTCTATTGGGGCGTTACTGTGCCACCACGGATGAGGCTGAAATTCAGGAAGGCCTGGACATTGTGCAGCGGCAACTGGCGTCTCGCACCGTCAAAGCCGGTGAGGAAGAACTATTCAAGGCGCGTGCCCGCGAGTCCGGCCAGGTCAAAATCATCGACATTATTACCGCACGCCTGGATTCGAAAACCGACTCCTACGTCGCCAGCCTGCCCAGCCTGCGTTTAAACGATGTGCGCTTGACCCCAGAAATGGTCAAAGAGCATGAGCGCATGCTGACGGGTGGTTTCTATGCCGAAGTGACCTTGGGTTACGACGCGTCGATTGCCCAGGAAAAAGGCGGCCGCCCGTTCGGGGTGGATAGCCTGCGGGCGATTCAGTTATCGAAACGCGAAGTGCTGGATGTACTGTCAAAAGGCAGGGAACAGTTCACCACGCAGGAGTGGCGTGGCCTGTTGCTGCGCAGCATTGGCTTTGAACCTGAGACGTTGTCAGACCGCGCCCAGGATGCGTTGTTTCTGCGGATGGTGCCCTTTGTCGAGCGTAACTACAACATGGTGGAACTGGGCCCACGGGGTACCGGTAAGTCACACTTGTTCCAGCAGGTGTCCCCCTATGCCCATCTGATTTCCGGCGGAAAGGCCACGGTTGCCCGCATGTTCGTCAACAACGCCAGCGGTCAGCGTGGCCTGGTCTGCCAATACGACGTTGTGTGTTTCGATGAAGTGTCGGGCGTGTCTTTCGACCAGAAAGACGGCGTGAACATCATGAAAGGCTACATGGAAAGCGGGGAGTTCTCACGCGGAAAGGAAAGTATCCGTGCCGATGGCTCCATCGTGCTGGTTGGTAACTTCGATGTAGATGTCGAGCACCAGCAGCGCATCGGCCATTTGTTCGGCCCCTTGCCACCGGAAATGCGTGACGACACCGCTTTTATGGACCGGATTCACTGCTTTTTGCCAGGCTGGGACGTACCCAAACTAAACCCTGGCTTATTCACCGAGCACTTCGGTCTGGTTAGCGACTTTTTGTCTGAATGCTTCACCCGTTTGCGTAACCAGAGTCGGGTTTCATCATTACAAGGTCGGGTGTTCTGGGGTGGTGCGTTGTCGGGTCGTGACTTGAACGGGGTGAACAAAACCGTCAGTGGTCTGCTCAAACTGATGTATCCCAGCCCGGAAACTCCTGTTCCCGACGAAGACCTGGAATGGGCGGTACGCCTGGCTCTGGAAGTGCGTCGGCGCGTCAAGGAACAGCAAAAACGCATTGGTGCGGCCGAATTTCGCAACACGCATTTCAGCTACACCATCGGCACTGAAGGCGTTGAGAAGTTTGTCAGTACGCCTGAACTGCAAAGCCAAGGCGGGATTGGCGATGAGCCCCTGGAGTGCGGTCAAATCTGGACGCTGAGCCCCGGAGGGCAGGACGAGCACCCGGGGTTGTTCCGGCTTGAAGTCACCGAGGGGCCTGGTAGCGGGGTTCGCGTGTTGAACAACCCGGTTCCGGCACCGTTTCGGGAGTCGATTCGCTACGCCGAGCAAAACCTGTACGCTCGTGCCCAGCAACTGGTTGGTGACCGCGATCCGCGTTCCCATGAGTTTTCTGTGCAGCTGCGTGGGTTTGATGCCGCCAAGTCTGGCAGCAAGACAGGGGTGGCCGCATTGATTGCGCTGGCCAGTGCCTTGTTGAAGAAGTCAGTGCGTGGCGGGCTGGTGGTGGTGGGTGAAATCACCCTGGGTGGCACTATCGAGCCGATTCACAATGCAGTGACGTTGGCGGAGCAGGCTGTTGAGAAAGGGGCCAAGGCGTTGTTGTTGCCGGTATCGTGTCGGCGCCAGCTTTTTGATTTGTCAGACGAAATGGCGACCAAGCTGGATATCGAGTTCTACCAGGATGGTCGGGATGCGCTGTTGAAGGCGCTGGATGATTAAGTCGGTTTCATGGGGTTGTTGTTCGAGTTTTTACTATTTTTATATGCGCTTGGCGCAGGATATCGACTCGAACGATGCGCATTCACTTTCTTCCCATAGTTTACTTGAGCCACGAGGGGCGAGCATCCCATAATCTCAGCAACTTCTTCAACAGTCATCCCACTTCCTTTTTGGTTCGAGGCAAACTGCCCACGAAGCATGTAAAGATTGAGTGTGTTATTACCGAACAGTTCCTTGTTTACTTTCCACAAATATGTACGAACATTGTTGTAATACAACTGGAAACTCAACCCTTGCAGCAAATGGTTTTTAACCCGGATCATGTGCTGTGAAACCCAAATTATTTTGTCCTTATCGACATTGATAATGCGGGTGCGCTCAGCCTGTGGTGGCAAATCTTTGAGCGCTGGCAAGCTGTAGGATCCAGTTTTCCGCTTAGCGGTTTGAACACGCAAGACACCATTTTCTTCATCTTCCCATACAGCATGTTCCCACTCAATCGGGCGTAGTCCTGTAGCCAACCCTGCTTGAAGCCAGAACATTAAATGTTGAGCGATCTGAGCGGTTCTGTGCAACTTGCTCTGAATGCGACTATTTAGCTCAGCCATCAATTTCTGGAAGTCTTTTTGGCGAAATGTGCGTTTGCGTTGTGATTTGTTGCTGTAAAGCGTTGCTGGTTTATCGGGCGCAACCCCCTTGAAGCCAGAGCGCGGTATCTCCGCGTTTAAGGCAAGTATCGCGTTATGCTTTTCAGAGCTAGGTGGTTGTGTGTTCAGCCAGTAGAGTAGGGCGGACCTATAGGCAAGGAAGGTCTTGGGACGGATTTCGTGGGTAATACTAAGAAGGTGATTGACAAGCTCTGTCGGCAAGAATGGGCGGCGCTCGAACTCCATGGGATTTGAGTCAATCAGTTTGCGAATTATGGCTTAAAGGTGGGCTTGGTAGGTTTGCCTCGTTTTTGTAG
>JAAYID010000377.1 GCA_012744285.1 Alcaligenaceae bacterium | reverse complement strand
TTTTTGTTGACGCGGGTGATGCGGCCACGTCGTTTGGCGCCATGAAACTTCATATTGGCTATGGTGCCGGCGTCGTGCTGCGCACGCCCGCAGGCCCCTTTTCGGTTGAATTGGCCTACGGGCAGCGCGACAGAAATCTGAGACTTCACTTTTCATTGGGTGTGGCGTTTTGAACAAGCTCTTGCGGCGTCTGGGGCGCCTGGCCTTGTGGACAGGCCCGACACTCGTTCTGCTCTTGGCTGTGATTGCCGGGTTTGTCTATTGGGTTGTGGCATCGCAGCCCGGCACGCGTTGGGCCCTGGAAACGGGCGTGCGCCTGGCGGGTGGCAGCGCGTTGTCTGTGCAAGGTACCATCATCGATGGCGTACAGGTCGGTGCTTTGAAGGTCAGCACGCCGGCCGTCAACATTGACCTTGCTGATCTTGATATCCAAATCGATTGGCCTGCGTTGCGAGAAAAGCGGGTGCATGCCCGCAATATTTCTGCCGCCCGGCTTTCGCTTGACGTACTCGAGACAGAACCTGCGGCGGCCGACGACACGACGTTTGAATGGCCAGCCTTGCCCGTGACCTTTTCGCTTGACCGGGTTGCGCTAGGCGAACTGAATGTTTCGTTGAACAATCAGCCGCTACTGGTCAAGGTCAGTCATCTCGACGCCTCATTGGCGCTCACGCAAAAAGATGCACAGTTGGTGTTTCGTCGTGTTGCCGTAGGGCAGCATGACATTGAGGCTGATGTGGCCGGCGAGTTCCGGCTGTTGGCGTTGGCCGATCCCTGGCCGTTTTCGTTAGTCATTGAAACGAAGGCCAAAAGTCAGACACCTGACTCCGTGTTGTGCGCGCGTCATTTCCTGCCCGATCTGCCCGCTGCGGCGCAAGCGGCAGGCACTGTCAAATCAGTAGAGGGGGATGTCAACGCGTCAGAGAGAACCGTAAAGTCAGACGGTGTTGAAGTTACTGAACTTGATGCCCTGAGCACGTTTTGTGCCGTTGATCTCAAGGCCCGGGCACAGGGTTCGCAGGATGAGGCCCATATTGAATTGCAGGGCAGTGGCCAAGGGTTGAGTCTCGATGCCGCAGTGGCCCTCGCGCCTCGAGAGGCGTTTCCCTTGCGCAAGGCGGATGTGGCGTTGAAGCTACCTGATGGCTCGTCGCTCGATGGCCGGCTTGATTGGGCCACGCAAGCGCGTTCCGTTGATGCGGCACCTTCGGTCCCCGAGGTTACCGTGATTCAGGCACCAGCCGTTTTGCCGCGCCACACGCTTGATCAGGTGGTCGGTAGCCTGTCGATCCGGCGTCTTGATCCGGCCTGGCTGGCCGGTAGCGGATTGCCCGACGCGTTACTGAGCGTTTCCGCGGATTTTTCAGCTACATTGCATGATCAGACCGAATTGCAGGACGCCCGGATCAGGCTTGACGTTGGGGACGGTTCACGCTGGAATGGCCAACCGCTGGCCGCCGATATTGATTTTGCGGTTAAAGCAGTCTCCCCTGCGGTGCTTCAAGACCCCGGTTACCGTGTTGATGATTTGCGCCTTGACGTCCGGCTTGGCGAAAATCGTCTTTCGGGTGAAGGTCGTCTGGGTTGGGAAAATACGCAACTGCAACTGTTGCTCAAAGCGGTACGGTTGGCTGATTTCTGGCCTGGGGTTGACGGTGCCGCCGAGCTTGATGCCCGGCTGCAGGGGGCCATGGCGTCGCATAATCTTGAGCTGCAGGCACGGTATGACATGGGGCCGGCCGGTGGCGACGTTTTGGGCGATGCCCCTGTCGCTCTGCGTACGCGCCTTGAAGGCGGTTACAGTGCGCCAACCGATGCCGCCCCAAATGCGGCATGGATGGGCCGCATTACCCGCCTTGAGGCGTCTCATGCACAGGTCAGCCTGAATGCCGAACAGCCGGTGCCGCTGCTGCTGCACCCCGGAGCCCTTGCCCCCGATTATGTGCTGCAGGTCGGGGCTACCCGGCTTGCCCTCGCGTTGCCGTCGCGTAATTCAGTCGTGCTCGACCACGGGCGCAGCCAGTTTTCACCGGGTCGCTGGACGACTCAGGGTGGTATCAATCGCCTCACCTTGTCCAAACGCATCATTGACGAAGTGACCCGTATGATTGTTGCAGCAAATCCGTCCTTGGACACGGATCGCGGGCGTGTCATTGTCGATGTTGATGATCGTAATGATCTGGTGGAGATGTCCTATGCTCTCAAATGGGATTTTGCATTTGCCGGTGCTCTGTCGGGCAATGCACAGGTGCGCCATCTGGGGGGTGACCTGATTGTTCCAGGCGATCCGCCCTTTCCCTTGGGCTTGCGCACGTTCCAGATCGACATGGCAGCCCGGCCGGTCAGCAATGGAGCTGACGGCATCAGCCGGGTGGGCGTTGATGTCACGATCGATACTGTTCGTATGGGTCAGGCGCAGATCCGGGCCGAAACGTTGCTGCGCTCAAGTCAGGGCGGGGGGGTGTCGGTCAATACCCGTGATCCCACAACGGTTCAGGTTATCGGCGACATCAAGGATCTGGCCTGGTTGAGCCTGTTCGTCGGTGACGATACAGAAATCGGCGGTTCGCTTGCGGCCAATGTGCAGGCCCGCAGCCGGCCTGACGGAACCTGGTTGACCAGCGGCACAGTGACCGGGCAGAACATTCGGGTAGTACGCATTGATGATGGTGTGCGACTGGTCGATGGCACGTTACGGGCGCACATGGAAGGCGATCGCTTCATCATTGATGGCCTGTCGTTTCCTGCGGTACGTCGCGCCGTCCCCAAAGAGTGGCGCACCGAAGAGTGGACGCGCGCCAACCCCGAGGCCCAGGGCGGCAATCTGACGCTCAGTGGCTATTGGGATTTAAGTGAAACGGGCGGCAATATGGCGATTGACCTGCATCGTTACCCGATCCTGCAGCGATCCGATCGCTTTGCAATGGTGTCGGGTCAGGTGAAGGTGGCCATGCCCTCCGAGAAAATTGATATTACCGGCAAAGTCATGGTGGATGCAGGCTGGGTTGACCTTGATATGCTCAGCAGTGTTCCCACGGTTGACAGCGATGTTGTCGTGGTTCGTGCGGGCCAGGCTCCAGCGGCTCCCGCCAGCAACACAGACCTTTCGCTGGATATTGATATCGATCTGGGGCCACGGTTCTACATTACGGGTTACGGGGTCGATTCAGGGCTGGTGGGCCAGTTGCGCATCGTGATGGCTGAAGGCAAGCTGCAAGGCTATGGCGCCTTGCGTACGCGCGGCGGCTCTGTTTCGGCGTATGGTCAGCGCTTGCGATTGCGTCAGGGCACGATCACCTTTCAGGGCGACATTGCCACCCCGGTGCTCAGTATCGAGGCCTTGCGTACCGGTGTTGCGGTCGAGGCGGGTGTGCGTGTCAGCGGAACTGCTCGCAAGCCCAGAATTGATCTGATTTCTTACCCCGAAGTGTCTGATGTGCAGAAGCTGTCTTGGTTGCTGTTGGGGCGGGGGCCGGATGACTCAGGCGGCGATGCTGCTTTGCTGTTTTCGGTGGGTTCATCGTTCCTGGGCGATGGCGAGCCGTTTTACAAGAAATTCGGTCTGGACGAGGTCAGCATGCGTTCAGGTGAGCTGGGTAGCGTTGGCAGCATCTTGCCTGCGGAATCCGTGGTGCGTGGCCTGGACAGTGGAACCAGCGACATCGAGCGCAAGTTCATGGTGGCGGCCAAGAATCTGGGGGCGGGCTTCAGGGTCAGTCTGGAGCAGTCTCTTTCAGGCACCGGAACAGTGGGGCGGGTCAGTTACCGGCTGGCTCGTGGCCTTTCGGCCCAGTTCACGGTCGGTACGGTCAGTGGTCTGGCGCTTATTTACCGATATGTGGCCCGCGAATAAACCATTTTCCGGGCTTGCGCGCATTTGTCATGGGCTGGCTATAAAATACAGCCCCATTGAAATAAGGGAACGTTATGTCGATTAAAAGTGATCGCTGGATTCGTCGTGTTGCCCAAGAGCACGGCATGATCGAGCCTTTCGAGCCGGGTCAGGTGCGGTCGGTAAACGGCGGCAAAATCGTCAGTTACGGCACCAGCAGTTACGGGTACGACGTGCGCTGTGCGGACGAGTTCAAGATTTTTACCAATATCAACTCGACCATTGTCGACCCCAAGGCGTTTGATGAAAAGTCTTTTGTCGACTTCAAAGGTGATGTCTGCATTATTCCACCGAACTCGTTTGCCTTGGCCCGAACCGTCGAATACTTTCGTATTCCTCGCAGCGTTCTGACGGTATGTCTGGGTAAAAGTACGTATGCCCGTTGCGGCATCATCGTTAACGTCACGCCGCTCGAGCCCGAGTGGGAGGGGCACGTTACACTTGAATTTTCCAACACCACCCCGCTGCCGGCCAAGATTTACGCCGGAGAGGGTTGCGCACAAATGTTGTTTTTTGAAAGCGACGAGGTTTGTGAAACCTCATATCGTGACCGTGGCGGCAAGTACCAGGGTCAGCAGGGCGTGACATTGCCACGCACATAGGAGTCTTGCGCATGAAATTCCGTTTCCCCATCGTCATCATCGACGAGGATTACCGTTCCGAGAACGCTTCTGGTCTGGGCATTCGCGCGCTTGCAGCCGCGATCGAGGCCGAGGGCGTGGAAGTGCTGGGCGTTACCAGCTACGGTGACCTGAGCTCGTTTGCCCAGCAGCAAAGCCGGGCCAGCGCTTTTATTTTGTCGATCGACGATGAGGAATTCGACGTCGATTCGCCAGAAGATGTGGCCAATGCCATCAAGAACCTGCGCTCGTTCATTGGTGAGCTGCGGTTCCGCAATGAACATATCCCCATTTATCTGTATGGCGAGACGCGTACATCACAGCATATTCCAAACGATATTTTGCGCGAGTTGCACGGCTTCATTCACATGTTTGAAGATACGCCCGAGTTCGTCGCGCGTCATATTATCCGCGAAGCGCGCGCTTACCTTGATGGTCTGGCGCCGCCGTTTTTCCGTGAACTGGTCAAGTACGCCTCTGACGGCTCGTACTCGTGGCATTGCCCCGGCCACTCGGGGGGGGTGGCCTTCCTGAAAAGCCCGGTTGGGCAGATGTTCCACCAGTTCTTTGGTGAGAACATGTTGCGTGCCGACGTGTGCAACGCGGTTGATGAACTGGGTCAATTGCTGGATCACACCGGCCCGGTAGCCGAGTCTGAACGCAATGCGGCCCGCATTTTCAATGCGGACCACTGCTTTTTCGTGACCAACGGCACATCCACGTCGAACAAGATTGTCTGGCATGCCAACGTGGCCAATGACGATATCGTGGTGGTTGACCGCAATTGCCACAAGTCAATTCTGCACGCCATTACCATGACCGGCGCTATTCCGGTGTTCCTGCGCCCTACGCGTAATCATCTGGGGATTATCGGGCCGATTCCGCTTGAAGAGTTCGAGCCCGAGTCGATCAAGGCCAAAATCGAGGCCAACCCGTTCGCGCGTGATGTCAAGAACAAGCGTCCACGCATCTTGACCATTACGCAAAGCACCTATGACGGTGTCAGCTATAACGTGGAAATGATCAAGGAAAAGCTGGGCTCTGAAATCGATACGCTGCATTTCGACGAGGCCTGGATTCCGCACGCGGCATTCCACGATTATTACAAGGACATGCACGCCATTGGCAAGGACCGTCCGCGCAGTAAGGATGCCATGGTATTTGCCACGCACTCGATTCACAAGTTGCTGGCCGGGTTGTCGCAAGCGTCACAGATTACGGTTCAAGAGCCGGAAAGTCGCAAGCTCGACCGTAACGTGTTCAACGAAGCGTACCTGATGCACACATCAACGTCGCCGC
>JAAYID010000376.1 GCA_012744285.1 Alcaligenaceae bacterium | reverse complement strand
GTCGTGATGCGCGGGCCTTTCTGGGCCGGCGTATTGCGTTCATTCCGCAAGAGCCGCTGTCCGCCCTGAACCCGGTACTGACGATTCGCCAGCAGATGTTCGAGCATCTGAAACATCTCAAGATCCCGCGGGCGCAATGGCAGTCGTACAGTGTCGCCCGTCTTGCCGAAGTGGGGTTACCCGAGCCCGAGGCCATGCTGCTGCGTTATCCGCATCAGCTGTCGGGCGGGCAGTGCCAGCGTATTCTGATTGCCATGGCATTTTCAGGTGACCCCGAACTGATCGTGGCTGATGAGCCCACCACGGCACTGGATGTGGTCACGCAGGCGCAAATCATCCGGGTGCTGCGCGAGGTTCAGCGCCGTCACAATACGGCGGTCATTCTGGTGACGCATGACCTGCGCATGGCGGCGCATGTTTGCGACGAAGTGGCCGTCATGTATGCCGGTGATGTGGTCGAGCGGGGGCCGGCTGCGACGGTGCTTGAGTCTCCGTTGCACCCTTATGCCTGGTCACTTAAAAATGCCACCCCCAGTCTGGAAGGGCCCCAATATGTCTTGCCGACATTGGCCGATCTGATGCCGGGCCTGAAAGACATGGCTGAACTGAAAGGCTGTCGTTTCTCGCGGCGTTGCCCGACGCGTGACGAGGTGTGTGCCCAGACGGTGCCGGTACTTGAGCAGATTGTTGATGGCCATTTTGTGGCCTGCGCCGGTAATTGCCGGGCCCAGGCCGGTCAGCGTCAGCCTGAATTGCACGCTCTGCCCGAACCGTCCACCCCAGCGGCACAGCCATTGCTGGAGTTTCGTGAGGTATCACGCGTTTATCAAGGGCGCAGCAAGGGGACGTTGTTCCATGCCCTGCGGCCCTTGTCACTGACCGTTCGCCCGGGTGAACTGGTCGGCGTGGTGGGGGAAAGCGGCAGCGGTAAAAGTACGGTGGCCCGCCTGATGGTCGGCCTGATCGAGCCCTCTGACGGCGAGGTACTGATCAATGGCATGTCGCGTACTTCGGCAACGGCAATGCAGCAGGCCGAAATGCGTAAAGTCATTCAGATGGTGTTCCAGGACCCTGATTCGGCCCTGAACCCCCGTCGTACCGTTGAACGTCTGGTCACCCAGGTGCTTGACCTGCAGCCCGGCATCACACCGCAGGCCCGTCGTGAAGCGGCCGAGCGCCTGATGAACCAGGTGGGTATCGCCAAAGACGCCTTGCACCGGTTCTCGTCGCAGCTGTCCGGTGGGCAGAAGCAGCGCGTCAACATTGCCCGTGCGCTCTGCATGACCCCGCAGCTGCTGGTGGCTGATGAAATCGTGTCAGGGCTGGATGTCTCGGTTCAGGCACTGATCATGAATCTGCTGTTGACACTCAATCGCGAACTGGGCATTGCCGTGGTTCTTATCTCTCACGATCTTTCAGTGATTCGTTACCTGTGCCATCGCGTGCTCGTCATGCGTGAAGGCTATGTGGTTGAGCAGGGTGATACCGAAGCCGTGTTCAGCAATCCCAAGCATCCTTATACCCGCACCTTGCTGGCATCGGTTCCACCCGATGACGCCAATGCGGTCTGGCCCCGTGAAGTCGAGGTGGTTTAAATGACTAAAGTTGATTACAGAAATGATTCCCAGGCCATTGCCGGTCTGGTCCGCGATGGCCGTGTTCATCGCGATGTGTATCTTGACCCGACGCTGTTCGAGCTTGAAATGGAACGCGTCTTCGCTCGTGGCTGGCAGTATGTCGGCCATGAAAGCCAGGTGCCCAATGCCGGTGACTACATCACCACGACGTTGGCGGGGACACCCGTCATCTTAGTGCGTGATGCAGATAAATCGGTGCGTGTTGTCATCAACCGTTGTGCGCACAAAGGGGCGCAACTGGTGTTTGAAGACCAGGGCAATGCCGGTCGCATGTTGCGTTGCCCCTATCATGCCTGGAGCTACAAGTTTGACGGTTCGCTGCTGGCCGTGTCCTTGAAGGCCGGCTACGAAAATACCGGTTTCTGGGAAAGCGAGGCGGCCGGCGGTTTGCCATTGCCCGGCGCTACGGCGTCGTATCGTGGTTTTGTGTTTGCCCGTCTGGCCAAGGAAGGCCCTTCGTTCACGGATTATTTTGGCGAGGTGTTGTCGGCGCTGGATAATATGGCCGACCGTTCGCCCACCGGCCAGTTGCAGATCGGCAAGAGTTGTATTCGTTCAGTGATCCGGTGCAACTGGAAAATGTATCTGGAAAACATCAACGATACGGTTCACCCGATTTCCACCCATGAATCGGCGGCTGTCACGGCCCGCAAGGTGGGTGAGCATTTTGTCGAAACCGACCCGACGGCGCTGGAACAATTGCTGCCGTTTGGTTCAGGTTATGACTTCTACACCAAGATGGGCGCACGCACGCTGCCCAACGGCCACAGCATTCTGGGCACCAAGTTCAGCATTCACAGTGAATACGCTGATGTGCCGGGCTACCGAGACCAGCTTGTCGCCGCGCATGGCGAGGCGCGCGCCGACGAGGTGCTGGCCTACGCGCCGCAGAACGTGGTGTTCTATCCGGGCCTGGCCACCAAGGGGTCGCCGCAAGTGATCCGTGTGTTGCGTCCGCTGGCGGCCAACCTTACTCAGCTTGAGGTCTGGGCCTTCCAGCCGGTGGGGGCGCCCGACACCATGCTCAAGCGTGGTGAAACCTACAGCCGTCTGGTGTTTTCGCCCATGAGTGTGGTGGCTCACGATGATGTTCACCTGTTTGAAAGCCAGCAGAAGGCACTGGCGTCGGCGGGTAACCCCTGGGTCAACTTGCAGCGTCAGTATCGGGCCGATGAAACCGTGCAACCCGATCAGCAGTTTGAAGACGGCAATAACGAACTGGTCATGCGTAATCAGTACAAGGCCTGGCACGACATGATGATGTCGCCGGCAACAGGAGAATAAAACCATGCAGGCGACAGATTTGCACACCCAACTGGTTGATTTCGTTTACGACGAAAATCGTTTGCTCGATGACGGTCAGTATCAGGCCTGGTATGACTTGTTTGCCGACGACGGTGTTTATTGGGTGCCCATCAAGCCCGAACACACCGATCCCGAGGCCCAGGTTGCGATCGCCCTGGAAACCAAAATGCTGCTGGCGCTGCGCATCGAGCGTCTGGCTCACCCGCGGGCGCACTCGTTGCAGCCCCGCGTGCGTGGCATGCATGTCGTGCAGCGCCCTGAAGTGCTGGTAACGCAGGAAGAGGGAACGGGTTACGCCAAGGTACGTACGCAACTGGTTTACCTTGAGCATCAGTCTGGCCAGCAGGTGGTTGTGGGGGCGCGTGTCGTGTACACGTTGCGGCCGGTTGACGCGGGGTTCCAGATTGTCGAGAAGCGGGTGGAACTGTTAAATTCAGACGCTTTTCTTCCTGCAATCCAATTGTTTATCTAAATGAAATCGTTTCAACCCGAAGACATGACCTCGTTCTCTGCCGTCGATATCGACGGCAGCATGGCCTACAAGCTGGTTTCCGGCCTGGTGGTACCACGCCCGGTAGCCTGGATCAGTTCGCAGAACGAAGCCGGGCTGGTCAATGTGGCACCGTTCAGTTCGTTCAATTATGTGGCGCACAGCCCGGCCATGCTGGCGGTCAACATTGCACTGCAAGATGACGGTACGCTCAAGGATACGGCGCGCAATATTCGTGAAACCGGCGAGTTTGTGGTCAATATCACGCCCACCTCCGCGCTGGATGCCATGAACCAGAGCAGTGCCGAATATCCGTCCGATGTCAGTGAAGCCCAGGTGCTCGATATTCCCCTGATGCCCAGTACCCAGGTCAGGCCGCCCCGGGTCGCGGTGTCACCGGCGCAAATGGAATGCCGCCTGACCCAGATTGTTCCCTTGGGTACGGGTATCAATACGCTGTACATTGCAGAAATCGTGGCGTTCCACGTGGCCAATATGGTATACGACGGGCGACACATTGATAGCGTGGCGCTTGACCCGGTGGCCCGTCTGGGTGGGCCGTTTTACGCCTCACTGGGTGAAATTCACAAGCGTTCCCGCCCCAAGGCCGTGTAAAAAGCAAAGGCAAATCAGTTACGATTCCATCCGGGTTTTCCATTGGAATTTTGATGCGCTTTCTCTCAGCTTTTTTTCTGGCGGCGGTTGCCGTTATCTCCGGGTGCGGTGACGCCGCTGATAAGGCGGCCAGTACCCATGTTCCGTTCGTCAAGACATGGGTGCTCGAATCGGGCAGCCCCGGCTCGTTAAGCCTGTCGGGTACGGTACGGGCGCAGGTCGAATCGCCGTTGGCCTTCCAGGTGCCAGGGCGCATTGTTCAGCGTGCCGTTAATGCGGGTCAAATCGTCAGGGCCGATGACACGCTTTTTCGCCTGGATACTCGTGACCTTGAACAAGGGGAGCAAGAAGCCCAGGCGTCGTTTGAAGCCGCTTTGGCGGCGCGGCGCATCGCCCAGGATGATTTGAAACGCCATCAGCAATTGCTGGTGCACAACGCCGTCAGCCGGCAAGCGGCCGAGCAGGCTGAATTGATGGTGCGCGAGGCTCAGGCCCGCGTCGGTGCCGCTCAGGCCCGGTTGAAGCAAGCGCGCAATGCGTTGTCGTATGCCACGCTGGTGGCCCCGGCTGCCGGCGTATTGATCGACATGACCGCCGAGGTGGGGCAAGTGGTTGCGGCCGGCCAACCGGTGGCGGTGCTGGCCCATGATGGTGCGCGTGAAGTACAGGTTTACTTGCCCGAAGGGCGTGTGCCGCCGGCACAGGCGGTTTTGAATACGGCTGGCCAGACGGTGCTTTTACCGCTGCGCGAAGCGGCCGGCGCTGTTGATACACAAAGCCGTACCTTGCGGGCGCGCTACAGCGTACCGGCCGATGCGCCCGAGCTGCAGTTGGGCAGTGTGGTGCGCGTCGGTTTTCTGGATGACCAGGCCGGCCCGCAGACCAGTTTCGTCGTGCCTGTCGCTGCGCTCAGCGAGCGTGGGCAGGGTCCGCAGGTCTGGCGCTTGCGTGATGGCAAGGTTACGCCAGTTGCGGTGGCCTTGCTGGCCATGGATGCCGAGACGGCACGTATTACGGGGCCATTGCAGGCTGGTGATGTGGTCGTCGCCCTCGGAACACACCTGTTGCATGACGGTATGGCTGTTCGGGAACATCAGAAATGAGCTTCCCGAACCTGTCGGCTCTGGCGGTCAAAGAGCGGGCGTTAACCTTGTTCTTTCTGATTCTGGCTGTTATTGCCGGAATATACGCGTTCATGGCGTTGGGTCGTGCCGAAGATCCGCCGTTTACTGTCCGTGCGTTGGTCG
>JAAYID010000001.1 GCA_012744285.1 Alcaligenaceae bacterium | reverse complement strand
GTACCGGTACTGTGCGCCTGGTGAGCGACATTTCGCAAATGGACCAGGTGCAGGCTGGCGATGTGCTGGTCACCGACATGACCGACCCCAACTGGGAGCCGGTGATGAAAAAAGCCGCAGCGATTGTTACCAACCGCGGTGGCCGTACCTGCCACGCTGCCATCATTGCGCGTGAATTGGGTATTCCGGCCGTGGTGGGTTGCGGCGATGCCACGGCACGCTTGAAAGACGGCATCTTGGTGACCGTGTCTTGCGCCGAGGGCGACACCGGCAAAATCTACGACGGCCTGATCGAAACCGAAGTGACCGAAGTGCAGCGCGGTGCTATGCCCGAGATTGCCACCAAGATCATGATGAACGTGGGCAACCCCCAGCTGGCTTTCGACTTTTCGCAGATCCCCAACGCCGGTGTGGGTCTGGCTCGTCTCGAATTCATCATCAACAACAATATCAACGTCCACCCCAAAGCCGTTCTCGACTACCCCAATGTCGACAGCGACCTTAAAAAAGCGGTTGAATCGGCTGCGCGCGGTTACGCCAGTCCTCGTGCCTTCTTTGTTGAAAAACTCGCCGAAGGTGTCGCTACCATTGGTGCCGCGTTTTATCCCAAGCCCGTTATCGTCCGCATGTCCGACTTCAAATCGAACGAGTACCGCAAGCTGGTGGGTGGTTCACGCTACGAGCCCGAGGAAGAAAACCCGATGCTGGGCTTCCGCGGTGCATCGCGTTATCTGGCTGAAGACTTCGAAGAATGCTTCCGCATGGAGTGCGAGGCTCTGAAAAAGGTACGCGACGAAATGGGCCTGACCAACGTCGAAATCATGGTCCCATTTGTGCGTACCGTTGCGCAGGCGCGCAAGGTCATTGACCTGCTGGCCAGTCACGGCCTTGAGCGCGGCAAGAATGGTTTGCGCATCATCATGATGTGTGAAGTTCCGTCCAACGCCATTCTGGCTGATCAGTTCCTCGAGCACTTCGACGGTTTCTCCATTGGTTCCAACGACATGACCCAGCTGACTCTGGGCCTTGATCGTGATTCAGGTATGGAACTTCTGGCAGCCGACTTTGACGAGCGCGATGATGCGGTCAAATTCATGTTGAATCGTGCCATCAAGGCGTGCTTGAATGCAGGCAAGTATGTTGGTATTTGCGGCCAGGGCCCTAGCGATCACCCCGATCTGGCCGACTGGTTGCGTGACCAGGGCATTTTGTCCATGTCGCTGAACCCCGATACTGTGGTTGATACCTGGCAGCGCCTGGCCAAATAAGGCCACGTATTGGTCGGTGTCGTATCAAACGATGCCGGCCAGGGCATTGCTTTCAAAGCCGGCCACAGCATTACTGTCAACAGGTGTGCTGGCTATGTTCTTTTGGTATGCCAGAAAAGTCCCTTTGCCTCAGGCGCTGGGGCTTTTTTGGTTTGTGCCGGTTGAGTCGGCCGTGCCATGGGTTCGCAGAAACAGATCGGTGATCAGTTTGGCTTTCTCGCCAATTTCTTTTTGCGTCGACAGCTTGTGGGCCCGCATCAGGTTGCACATCAGATCCATGTCGCATAAACAGCGCAGATGCATAGCCAGCACTTCCGGGTTTTCAGGCTTTAACTTGCCCGCAGCCACTTGCCTCGCCATGAAATCGGCCATTTTTTGCCAGACGGCTTCAGTGCCCAGATCAAAAAAACGTTTGCCGATATGCTCTGATTGGCCACTGACAGAAATTGCCACCCGTATTAACCTTAGCGTATTTTCATCATTGAGTACCGCAAGCAATGACTGGGCGAAACGCTCAAGCTGGCGGCGCAGATCGCCCGGTGAGCCGATGAATGCCATGATGTTTTGCCCGAGTTCCTGGGCCGAATAGTGCATGGCCGCCAGCAGCAGCTCTTCTTTGGATGAAAAGTAGTTGTACAGTGTGGCTTTCGATCCACCGATACGCGCTGCAATCAATGACATGGATGCAGCATCAAATCCGACCTCACGAAACACCTCGAGGGCGGTGGTCAAAATGGCATCACGTCGTGCAGTGGTTTTTTTTCGCATTCAACAAGCTCGGGTCTGGGGCCTGACCGTGTGTGGGTCTTGATTGGGGCTGGTCCTTGAAACGAAACCCTGAATGCCGAAAGTAGTCAACCCGATTCAGGAAATCTTTTCATTTCATTTGAAGTATAGGCAATTTTCACGATGTCTGCGTCTTCTTCGGTTTATTTCGCTCAAACTCCTAGCCCGCTTGGGCGGATTGTTCTGGCCGTTTCGGATGCCGCCTTGTGCGGGCTCTATTTTGACGACCAGGCGGATTGCCCGGTTGCAATTTATGAGCGAACCGTTAATGAACATGCATGCCCTTGGCTTGACCCTTCGTGCCCGTTGTCTGCGCAAGACATCTTCACCCGTGCCATGACCCAGTTGGCTGAATGGTTCTCAGGTACACGCACAGGTTTCGATATTCCGCTGCGCCTTCAAGGAACGCCGTTTCAGTGCCGGGTGTGGCAGGTCTTGCAGACGATACCGTTTGGTCACACACTGACTTATGGTGAAGTGTCGGTCCGGGTGTCGGGCAATAGCCGTGGCAGTCGTGCGGTGGGGGCTGCTGCGGGCAGGAATCCGGTCTCCATCATCGTGCCCTGTCACCGGGTCGTCGGCGCACATGGGCAGCTAACCGGTTTTAGCGGCGGCATTCACCGGAAATCGGCTTTACTCGCCCACGAGGGCAGGTCGCTGGTGTAACCTGTTGGTCTGTCGAACAATCGCCGTCATGTGCATGCAGCCGCATGGCGTTTCGGAGGCCCGGGTATGTGGTTCTGGTTCGTTTTTGCGCTGGCCGCTCTTATTGGTGAAGTGCTGAGCGGTACATTTTATTTATTATTGATTGCTGTCGGCCTGGCTGCCGGTGGGATTGTCGCCGCATTAGGTGTTTCATTCCCGATGCAGTTGCTCGCCGTTGCCGTGGTCACCGGGCTTGGTCTGCTTGTATTGCGCAAGACCCATGTGCTTAAAAAGCGCGAAATCAATGCGGCCACCAATCGGGACGTTAATCTCGATATCGGTCAGGTGGTCAGTGTGGCCGGCTGGGGTCAGGGTCATACGACTCAGGTGCGGTATCGGGGGGCACTGTGGTCGGCGCGGCTGGCTGCCGGGTACCCCGCCGCTGGCGGATCGCATCGCATTGTCGAGATTGATGGCTCGGTGCTGGTGTTGGTGCCTCTGCAGGCTTCCTGAACGCTGTGAGTCGTGGCCGGTTGTTGCGGACAGTCGTGTTGTATTCAATGCTGTTGCTGACAGCCGTGTTGTATTCCATGCAGTCGTATTGCCTGTCGCCTGTTCATGCTGTTTTTATCAATCCATGATCATGATTTTCTTTTAATCCGTGGGGCCCTGTCATGTTTGATCCAGATTCTTCCGTCTTTTTCCTTTTTGTTGCCATTGTTCTGGTGTTCATCGTCGTCATCAAAGCGGTGGCTATCGTGCCGCAACAGCATGCCTGGGTCATCGAGCGCCTGGGTAAATATGACCGTACCCTGTCGCCAGGGCCTGGCTTTGTCATCCCGTTCATTGAGCGCATCGGATACAAACATTCGCTTAAAGAAATCCCTCTCGATGTACCTAGCCAGGTGTGTATCACCAAAGATAATACCCAGCTTCAGGTCGATGGTGTTTTATATTTCCAGGTAACAGACGCCATGCGCGCTTCCTATGGCTCATCAAACTATATTTCGGCCATCACTCAGCTGGCGCAAACGACACTGCGTTCCGTGATCGGCAAAATGGAACTGGATAAAACCTTTGAAGAACGTGAAATGATCAATGCCATGGTGGTTGCGGCGCTCGACGAGGCGGCGCTTAACTGGGGCGTGAAAGTATTACGCTACGAAATCAAGGATCTGACGCCGCCCGCCGAGATTTTGCGTGCCATGCAAGCACAGATCACGGCTGAACGCGAAAAGCGTGCACTGATTGCCGCCTCTGAAGGACGCCGTCAGGAACAGATCAACATTGCTACCGGTGAGCGCGAGGCGTTTATTGCACGTTCTGAAGGCGAAAAGCAGGCCGAGATCAACAAGGCGGAAGGCGAGGCAAGGGCGGTGCTGGTGGTAGCCGAGGCGACTGCAAAAGCCATTACCCAGGTGGCCCAGGCAGTTAATCAGCCCGGCGGTATTGAGGCGGTCAACCTTAATGTGGCGGAACGCTATGTTGACGCCTTTGCCAATGTGGCCAAACAGGGCAACACCCTGATCTTGCCGTCAAATATGGCTGACATGGGCGGCCTGATTGCATCGGCCATGACCATCATCAACAAAACCGGGCAGGGCAGTGCGAGCCCGCGTGCCTGATCAGCTGCCTTCGCCGCGCAGGTACGCTTGCGCGCGTTGTGCCATCAGGGCTTCGCGTCGAACAAAGTCGGCCACGAAGGCACTGGCCGGCTGGTGATGCAGGCCATAGGGGGTGTCCCATTGCACGATTACCCCCTTTTCCATGACACCGATACGATCTGCGATGGCAAAGGCCTCGGCCTGGTTATGCGTCACCAGCAAAGCCGTGTGTCCGGTATCTTTCAGAATGTCCCTGACTTCAAAGGCCAGGCGCTCGCGGGTGTCTACATCAAGATTTGAGAACGGCTCGTCCAGCAGCAGCAATTCAGGTTCAGGTGCCAGGGCCCGGGCGAGCGCAACGCGCTGTTGCTGCCCACCCGACAATTCATGCGGATAGCGTTTGGCTACATCGGCCAGGCTGACCAGTTCAAGCATATCGCGTACACGCGCAATCCGTTTGTCTTTATCCCATTGCCGCAAACCAAAACCGACGTTTTTTTCAATCGTCAGGTGGGGAAACAGCGCGTAGTCCTGAAACATCATGCCGACGTTGCGGTCTTGCGGTTCAACTTGAAAGCCGCGTGCTGACAACAGGGTGTTGCCCAGGTAAATGGTACCGCTGCGCAAGGGTTCAAAACCTGCAATGGCGCGCAACACGGTCGTTTTTCCGCACCCTGAGGCACCGAGCAGACAGCCGATATGGCCCTTTTGGAGCCCAAGTGAAAGATGATTAACGACCGGTAACAGCCCTTCGGGCGTGTCGTACGCAAGCGAAACGTCGTCGAGTTTAAGCAGGTCGTCTGGCATAACGTTAATGTCCGGATTTGAGTTGATTGCGGGCCAGCAGAATGACCGGCAATAACCCCACCACTACGATGGTCAGCGCCGCCACCGCACCTTCTTCATAGGTGCCGCGCGCCGCTTCAGCATAAAGCCAGGTGGCCAAGGTTTCAAAATTGACAGGCCTGAGTAGTAGCGTGGCCGGAAGTTCTTTCATGGTATCGACAAACACCAGCAGTGCAGCAGCCCCAATGGCGGGGC
>JAAYID010000033.1 GCA_012744285.1 Alcaligenaceae bacterium | reverse complement strand
CACGAACTTCAAGCAGCAAGCTGTCATCGGTCGGCACAATTTCCAGAATGTCTTTACCGGGCTGAACCACACCACCAACCGTATTGGCAAGCAGGGTTTTAACGGTGCCGCGCACAGGTGAACGCACTTCGGCAAGACGCACTTTATCGGCCAGTGTCGCCTTGCCCTCATCGAGGGTGGATAATTTTCCACGAACTTCAGAAAGCTCAATCGCGGAATTGTTACGCTCATTCAGCTGAACCGTACTGACTTTGCTTTGCGCCTCTTCAATGGCCGCCAAAATGCGGTCGATTTGTGCCTCGGCTGCCTTCTGTTCACCGCAAAACCGGGCGACATCCCGTTGCAGTCGCAACAGATCAACCTCTGACACTGCCCCGCTTTGCAGCAGCGGACGAGTCACTTGAAGCTCTCGAGATGTCAAACTGCAGCTACTGGCAGCTTGATCACGATTCGCCTCGGTTTCACGCAATTCTGGACGCCGCTGGTTCAACTGCTCTTCAGCAGATTTGATGGCCGAGGCGATTTCGGCGGAACGCGACTCGTAAACGCGCTGTTCCATTTCGACCAGATCAGGCCTGTTGATCAACACTTCTTCAGGCGCTACAAAAGGCTCACCACTGGATAATGCTTCAAGACGAGCCGCCCGAGCCAAGAGAGTTAGTCGTTCCGCACGGTTTTCACCCAATGAAGCCGAATAGCGGGTCGGGTCGATGCGCAGCAAGATCTCACCTTTCTCGACGCTTTGACCTGGGCGCACCAGAATTTCCTCGACGATCCCGCCATCAAGGCTCTGGATGACCTGCACCTGTCGGGAAGGTACAACCTTACCTTCGCCACGCACCACTTCATCGATATAGGCAAACGTAGCCCACGTTAAAAGCACGATGACAACCAGCAAGGAAAGCCATACCAGACTTCTCGCCCGTGGAGCCTGTTGCTGCTCGAGCGCATCGTAAGCATCTACAGCGATCTCTTTTGACAACCCGCCGTCACGCAGACTGTCTCCTGCCTGCCAGAGCTTGAATAACGAAAAAAAACGGAAACGTTTCATCAGGCGGCCTTCCTCGCCTGACCAACACGCCCCTGACGCAGGGCTTCCACCACCTGTTCTTTGGGGCCATCAGCGACAATCTTGCCGTTATCGACCACGATCAAGCGATCAACCAGATCAAGCAGGGAAGTGCGGTGGGTAATCAACAGCAGCGTTTTGTCAGCGGCCAAGGTTTTCAATCGCGTCTTGAGCGCTGCTTCAGTCTGGTTATCCATGTTGCTGCTGGGCTCGTCAAACAACAGTATGGGCGGGTTATTAATCAATGCTCGGGCTATCGAAACCGATTGACGCTGGCCACCGGATAACGAATCGCCTCGTTCGCCAATCAGCATGTCGTAGCCTTCGGGGTGGCCATTGGCCAGCGCGTCAATACCAACGGCCTCGGCGACGGCCATCACATGCCGGTCTTCGGCGAACGGCGCACCCATGGTCAGGTTATGGCGCAATGAACCATAAAACAAAACCGGATCTTGCGGCACGTAACCAATGGCCCGACGCAAATCGACCGGGTCAATCTGGTTGATATCAACCCCGTCAACCAGCACCGTTCCGGAAGTTGGCGCATAAAGACCAACAATGATTTTTTCCAAGGTCGTTTTACCTGACCCGATACGGCCGATAATTCCGACTTTTTCGCCTTTTTGAATTTTCAGATTGACGCCGTGCAACGACGTTTGCGAACTGTTAGGGTATGTAAACGAAACATCGCGAAGTTCAATATTGCCTTCGATAAAAGGCCTTGGCAGGAAACTCTTTCCTGGCGGACGCTCAACGGGCATTTTCATATAACCATCAACCGACTCAAGCGATGTGCGGGCATTTTGAAACTGCATCAGCAGACCCGCCACCTGGCCTAACGGCGACAAGCAGCGCCCGGCAATCATGGACGCCGCAATAATGCCCCCAAGCGATAACTGGGCATCCTGGATAAGGTAGGCCCCGATAATCACTACCGAAACCGTCACCATTTGCTGGGCAAGTTGCACAAAATTGACCGTAAGCGAAGAAATCGCCTTGATGCGTGTACCCAAACGAGCCAGGTATTGCGAGGAAGCCTCCCATTGACGCTGGGCGATCCCCTGGGCATTCAGGGCCTTGACAGTCTCAAGCGCAGACAGTGACTCAACCAGCGCTGCATTACGTTGGGAACTGGCCTGAAATTGCTGACGAACCAGTTTTTCCATGCGGGCCTGCGCCACGAATGACACGACCAGCACCACCACAATGGCTAAAACCGGCGGAATCAGCATCCATGGTGAAATCCACGCCAGCACGGCCAAAAAAAGCACCACAAAGGGCAGAT
>JAAYID010000375.1 GCA_012744285.1 Alcaligenaceae bacterium | reverse complement strand
GCCCTTATCGGCCCGAACGGGGCCGGCAAGACCACGACGTTCAATATGGTGAACGGCCAGTTGCGTGCCAGTGCCGGGTCCATCACGCTTGACGGGGTTGAACTGACCCGTCTGCCCCCGCGTGAAATTGCCTACCTGGGGGTTGGGCGTACCTTTCAGATTGCGGCGACGTTTGCGTCGCTGACGGTTATTGAAAACGTGCAAATGGCCTTGCTGGCACACAAACGAAAAATTTATTCGTTCTGGAAACCGGCCGCTTCGTATTACCGTGATCAGGCCATGGCCTTGCTCGATCAGGTGGGCATGGCCGCACAGGCTGGCCGGGCCTGCAGCGAGCTGGCCTATGGCGATGTGAAGCGTGTTGAGCTGGCCATGGGGCTGGCCAACGACCCCAAACTGTTGCTGATGGATGAGCCGACTGCAGGTATGGCACCCAAAGAACGCAACGAATTGATGGCCCTGACCAAGCAGCTGGTCATTGACCGGAAAATGGCCGTGCTGTTCACCGAGCACAGCATGGATGTGGTGTTTGCGTACGCTGATCGCATGATTGTGCTGGCACGCGGTCAGCTGATTGCGGAAGGCAGTGCTGAAGACATTCGTAATCACCCGAAGGTACAGGAAGTCTATTTTGGTTCGGGCAAGACATTCGAGAAAAAGAAAGCAGAGGCATCGGCATGAGCAAGACCCCTTTTAATACCCATGAACCGTTGCTGAATGTCAGCAAGCTCAATGCCTGGTACGGTGCGGCGCATATTCTGTTCGATGTTGATCTGAATATTCGCCGCGGTGAGGTGGTGGCTTTGATGGGCCGTAATGGCGCGGGCAAGTCGACTACCCTGAAATCAATTATGGGTTTGCTCGAAAAGTCGCGTGGCGACATCCAGTTCATGGGGCGCAAGATCAGTGGTCGCCAGCCTTTTGAAATTTCGCGTGCAGGTATTGGTTTTGTGCCTGAAGACCGTCGCGTGTTCTCTGATCTGACGGTTACCGAGAACCTCGAGGTGGGTCGCCAGCCGCCACGGGTCTGGCCCGACGGTACGCCGGCGTACACCTGGACGCCCGAGGCGCTGTATACCTTGTTTCCCAATCTGGGGGCCATGCAAGATCGTCCGGGTGGGCAAATGAGTGGCGGTGAGCAGCAGATGCTGACCGTTGCACGTACCCTGATGGGTAATCCGTTTCTGGTGTTGCTGGATGAGCCCTCTGAAGGGGTGGCGCCCCTGATTGTCGAGCAAATGGCCAATACCATTATTGCGCTGAAAGAGCATGGGGTCAGTGTCTTGCTGTCCGAGCAAAATGTGCATTTTGCCGAGTTGGTGTCCGACCGGGTCTATGTGCTTGAAAAGGGTCAGATCCGTTATTCAGCCACCATGGATGAATTGGCCGAAAATGAAGAAATTCGCAGGGCTTATCTGACGGTGTGACAGGTCAAGCCATGAAAGTGGAGGGGGCGTGAAGCCTCCTTTTTTTTACCGTGGTGATTAACGATTGGGGTTTGGCGTTTTCCGGCTGTCCGCTGTGCCTTGGTTTGTTGGGCTGCATGTGCCGTCGGCCTGCCTCCCGTATCTGGTCATCAGGGCTCGTGCGACAGGTTGCGTAACGCGGCAATTTTTTTGTCCAAGCCATTCCATGCAGGTTTTCCGGGTGCGAAGCGCTGACGCATGTAGTCGACCAGATCACGGATCTGCTGATCGTTCAGGCTGTCTTTGAAGCCAGGCATGTGGCCCAGCCCCTGACCGCTAGGGTCATTGATGCCGTGCAGGATGACTTGAATGATGTTGTCGGGGTGGTCGCTGTGCAGATTGGTGTTCAGTGCCAATGACGGGCGCGCACCAAACAAAGGAGGGCCTTCGCGTGCGTCGTGACATACCGCACAGGCACCTTCAAACAGACGCTCTCCGGGTAACGTCATGACGTGGGCATTGCTGCGGCTGGCATCTTCCAGGCGGGCCGCAGTCAGTGCAGTGGGCTCGGTGGGCAGGGGTGCCGGGTTAAGGCTGGCCAGATAATGCGCCATGGCGCGCACGTCAGATTCGGGCAGCTGCGCCAGGTTTTCGACGACCGGGCCCATTGGCCCCGAGGCCACGCCATGCAATGACGAGAACCCGGTGCGTAAATAGTCGAACAGGGTGTCTTCCGTCCAGGCGATGGGTGCTTTGGACAAGGCATTCAGCGCAGGCGCCTCCCAGCCGTCAGCGAAGCCCCCGGCCAGGAAGTTTTCGGCACCGGATTTTTCAGCGCCCAGGCTGTTGCGCGGCGAATGGCAGGCCGCGCAGTGACCGGCCCCCTGAACCAGGTAGGCCCCGCGGTTCCAGAGTGTGGTTTGGGTCGGATCGGGCTGGTAGACTTCATTGGTATGGAACAAGGCGTTCCAGCCGGCCATCAAGGGCCGGGCACTGTACGGAAAGGCCAGCCTGGTTTCTGGCGGCGTGTAGGAAACAGGGTCCTGCGTCATCAGCCAGGCATAAAGCGATTGCATATCGGCATCGGACAGCTTCGCAAACGCGGTGTAGGGGAAAACGGGGTACAGGTGACGGCCATCCTGGTGGATCCCTTCACGCATGGCCCGCTCGAATGCGGCGTATGACCAGCTGCCAATACCGGTTTTACGGTCGGGCGTGATGTTGGTGCTGTAGACGGTTCCAAAGGGTGTTTCCAGTGGCCGGCCACCGGCGTTGGGAGTGCCATCGTCAGCGGTATGGCATACCATGCAGTCACCCGCCAGGGCCACCAGTCGACCCCGTTCAATGGCGGCAGCCG
>JAAYID010000374.1 GCA_012744285.1 Alcaligenaceae bacterium | reverse complement strand
GTGTTTCGGTGATCCAGCGGTCCTGGCGGGCCATCAAGGCGGGCAGGTCATTGACGCTGACGGCGACCCGGTTGAGGGCGGTCGGCAGTACCCGACGCACGGCGGCAGGTCCTTCATGGTGCAGCAAGCCCGATTCAGTGGCCAGGGGTGCCAGCCCGGCACGGGCACGGGCCGCCACCGTCATGCCGGCCTCGACCCAGTCATCCCAGTTGACCGTCACCACTCGCCAGGGGTGGCGTTGCGACAATTGCGCAGCGGCTGTGTCCAGCCAGGCGTTGGCCGCGCTGTAGGCGGCCTGGCCAAACTTCGCGGCGGGCAGGAAGGAGCCCAGGGTTGAGCACAGCACCACAGCGTCCAGTGGCTGACCCGCCAACGCGTTTTCGATGGCGCACAAGCCAACGATTTTCGGCGCCAGGACAGTATCAATCGAGGCGGCATCGCGGCGCGCCATGATGCCTCCGTAGTCCGCCAGACCGGCGGCGTGGATGACGCCATGGATAGGTCCGACGGTATGTTGCCAGTGGGTCAGGGCGGCTGTTGTCGCCGCTTCATCGGTCAGATCCAGCATCAGTGTGCTGACGGTTGCACCCAGTGATTCCAGTTCGCGTTGCCGTGCCGGTGGCAGCGGTGTGCGATGGGTGGCCAGCAGCAGATGCGGAGCCTGGCTGTAGCGGGCGATGTCCAGCGCAAAGGCGTGCCCGACGCCACCGGCGGCACCGGTGATCAGGACGGTTGCGCCTTTGGCTAGCGGCCAGGGCTGTGCGGCGGGCATGGCGCAGTGTTCGACCTGTTCGGTCCAGTATTGGCCTTGCCGCCAGGCCAGAAACCGGCCTGCGCGGGCAGTATCCAGCCAGGCATGCAGACGCTGTGCCACTGTCAACGGTTCCGAAATGGCCAGATCCAGACCCGCGAAGTGGTGTTCTGGAAATTCGACAGCAAGAACCTGCAAGGCGGCAACCCGTGCCGTGTTGGCCGGGCAGGCCGTTTCGTTGCCTTGTACGATGGCCCCCCCGATGGTCAGCAGGTCCACCTGAAGGGGTTTGGGGTGGTGGGCCAGGATAAGGTCACGCACAGCCAGCAGCGTCGTGCGCAGCTCTGTCATGGCGACCTGACCTGGCATGGTCTCGGCAGCCGATGCCATAACGACCAGATGGCCGCGCTCGTGTTCCGGCAGGGCCAATACGGCCGGTACCGAGGTGGCCACCCTGACTGTGCGCCCCCATTGGCGCAAGGCCTGGGCCACAGGGTTGGCCAGTGCGGGTGTGGGGCTGAACAGGACCAGCGGCCGGGGGGATGGCGTTGTGACCGCTGTCAGGGTGTGCCGCACCCAACGGGGCGTATAGAACCAGTCGTCTTCGGGTGGTTTGGTGAGGGTGTCAACGCCTGGCGCCTCCGATGCAGGCGCGGTCGTTGTGGACAATGGCCGGAACACCTGACGTGCCCATGGGTAGCCGGGCAGGGCAATGCGCTGCCCCCTTCGGGCGGTGAATGCATTCCAGTCGATGTCGACACCGCTTTCCCAAAGCCGGGCAACGCTTTGAATATGCGTCGGCGCGGTTTCACCCGAGGTGTTGCCGGCTGGCGCCGGATCAAGGCTCGGGCACGCTGTCAGCCCCTGGCTGCGTGCCAGTGTGCTGAGCACGTGTCCCGGGCCGGCCTCAATGACCAGCGGGGCCCCTTTTTCTTGAAGGGTTTGCAGGCCGTGAGCGAAGCGTACCGGGGCCAGCATGTGTCGGGCCCAGTAGTCGGGGGATACGGCTTGTTCCGGAGTGATCCAGGTGCCCGTCAGGTTGGATATGAATTTGCGCGTTGGCCGATTCAGGGTCTGGCTGGTCAGGAAGGTGGCCAGTGCGCTGGCCGCAGGCGCCATGGCGCGGGAGTGGAAAGCGTGCGAGGTACGCAGGCGTTGGGTCGGGATGCCTCGCTGTTTCAGGTCGTTGGCCAACGCTTCTATGGCATCGGCAGGTCCTGATACAACGCCCTGTCGCGGGCCGTTCAGCGCGGCCAGATCCAGTTCGGAGTGCTGCAGCAGAAGGCTGTTCAACCCGGTCTCGTCCAGCGCTACGGCCAGCATGGCCCCTGCGGGCATGCCAGCCATCAGACGAGCACGTTCGGTCACAATCTGCAGAACAGCGTCCGTCGAGAACACGCCTGCCAGGCAGGCGGCCGTATATTCGCCCAGCGAGTGGCCGAGCATGAAATCGGTCTTGATACCCAGCGACGTCCACCACTGAGCGCACGCCAGACTGATGGCGACGATGGCCGGCTGGGCGATGCGGGTGTCCTGCCAGAACGCGGCGTCACGGCCCGGGTCGTTCAGGGCGTCAATCAGCGACAGATGGAGCAGGGGCTCAAGCCGTTCAGACATCTCGGCCAGATGGGCCTTGAAGCCGGGGGAGCGGGTCAGCAGCGCCTGCCCCATACCGGCATGTTGTGCGCCCTGGCCGGGCAGCAGCAAGGCCATTCGGACGGGGCGGCGCAACCCCCCGGTGCCTTTGCTATCCGAGGGCAGCGTGACCGCTGACAAGGTCTGGATGAGCGCGGAAACGGTATTGGTGACCAGTGCCTTTCGAGCCTTCAGGGCGGGACGGCCGGATTGCAGGGTGGTGGCGACATCCGCCAGAGCGACCGGCGTGGTCTCCAGATGATGTGCCAACTGATGGGCCAACGTGGGCAGTTGTCCCGGGGCTGCTGCAGACAGCGGAATGACCTGCCAGTCGTCGGGTACGGTTGGAGGGGACGGTCGTGTTGGCGCCTCTTCCAGAATGAGGTGGGCATTTGTCCCCCCGATGCCGAACGAACTGACGCCGGCGCGCAGGGGGCGCCCTGACGCGGCCAGGGTTGCACCGTGGCGGGCAATATCGAACCAGCGTTGCGGGCCGGGGTCCAGTTTGGGGTTGAGCTGGGCGGCATGCAAGCTGGGCGGCAGATAGCGGTGATGCAGGCTCAGGGTGGCTTTGATCAGCCCGGCCACACCGGCGGCGGCGTCGGCATGGCCGATATTGCTTTTTACCGAGCCGATCAGCAAGGGGCGCTCGCGAGCGCCGGCATAGGCTTTACCCAGAGCCGTAATTTCAACCGGGTCACCCAGAGACGTGCCCGTGCCGTGGGCCTCGATCAGGTCAACGTCACTGCCGTCCAGCCCGGCGTCGGCCAACGCTTCCTGTATGGCTTTGGCCTGGCCGTCGATGCCGGGGGCGGCAAAACTCATTTTGCGCGCGCCATCGTTACTGACGCCTGTGCCGCGGATAGTGGCGTAAATGCGGTTACCATCGTTCAATGCGTTGACCAGGGGCTTGAGCAGGACCACACCCATCCCTGCACCCGGTACCGTCCCTGCGGCATCGGCGGCAAAGGGCCGGCAATGCCCGTCAGGTGACAGAATCATGCCGGGCTCGTAGGCATAGCCGTCTGATTCGGGGAACGTCAGCGAGACACCGCCGGCCAGGGCCATATCGCAGCGTCCGGCCCGCAACGCGTCAACCGCCTGGGCCACGGCAATCAGGGAGGTTGAGCAAGCGGATTGCACGGTGACGGCAGGGCCGCTGAGGTTCAGTCGATAGGCAATCTGGGTGGCCAGGAAGTCTTTGTCATTGGCCGTGATGGCATGAAAGCCTGCCGAGCCCTGGATGTTTTCCCCGGCCGGAACCAGAACTTCGCGCAGCCAGGTGTTGTGGCTGCATCCGGCAAAGACGCCGACATTGCCGCCGGGCAGCTCGGCAGCATCTTCAAAGGCATGCCAGGCCCCTTCGAGCAGCAGGCGGTGTTGCGGATCAAGCAGAAGGGCATCACGCGGGCCGATACCGAAAAAAGCGGCATCAAACTGGTCGGCGTCGGGAATCACGCCGCGCCGGGGGACGCGGTGGGGTTGGTCCGCGGCCAGAGTTTCGGGTGCCGGCTCGATTGAAAAGTCGGTGATGCCCTCGCGGCCTTCGCGCAGCAGCGCCCAGAAGGCGTGTGCAGAGTCCGCGCCGGGGAAGCGGCAGGCCATGCCGATGATGGCGATGGCTTTGGGGTCTATATCAGGCGTGTGTCTTGGGCTTTCAGGTGGGGTTGCCACAGTCGGCGCATGTGTTGGGTGTGCCTGTTCGGGTGCTGCAGGTGTGCCGGCGTCGTCGCCATGGGCATCAGGTGTTGCCGATGGCCCTGCTGCTCCCGTCAGGGCGCGGCTTGCCCCCTGGCCGGCCAGCCATTGGGCCAGCGCCAGGATGGTGGCGTGTTCGAACAGAATGCGCGTGGGTACTTTGATGTTGAACGTTTCGCGCAGCATGGGCTGCATTTTGACCAGCAGCAGTGATTGTCCGCCCAGATCGAAAAAATTCCGTTGCCAGTTCACCTTGGGCAGCTTGAGCAGCCCTGCCCAGATCGGCTCAAGCACTTTGGCGATGGCGGTTATGGGGTCGGTGTCCTGAGTGGGTCTGGTAGTGCCCAAGGGCGTAGTGTTACTGCTGTTTGGCAGGGTGGCTACTGTCGGCGCTGTTTCGTCACCCGGTAACGGCAGGGCGGACCAGTGGATCTTCCCGTTCGGCGTGAGCGGGATTGCAGACAGGGTCAGGATCGCACCGGGCACCAGGTGGGCCGGCAATCGGGCGGCCAGGTTATGGCGCAGTTGCTGCGTGTCAACGCTATGTCCGGCACGGGGAAGTACCCAGGCCAGCAGCACCGGGTCTTCCGGCTGTGCATGGGGGGCAACGCCGACCAGCGCCTTGTCGATGGGGCCGAGCTGTTCCAGTTGTCGTTCGATTTCACCGGGCTCCACCCGGAACCCCCGCAGCTTGAACTG
>JAAYID010000373.1 GCA_012744285.1 Alcaligenaceae bacterium | reverse complement strand
GTGTAGTACACATCCCAATTGCTATCGGTAGTACTACCCTCACGCTTAATAAAATACTGGGTCAATTGATGCGCATTACCAAGGGAGTCGTATGTCGTGATAGGCAGCGAATGAGTATAACTATCAGGATCCGTCGGGCTGAAGGGCTTTGGCTGGTGTTTAGTCACGCTACTCAAAGTAAGCATGGTGTCCAAATCTGCACTGGCCATCGTAGGAGTTGCAACTGTTACAGCGACTGCCCCTGAGCCGCTGGAACTTGTTGATATTTTATAATTACCTGGGGCGGCAGGCGATCCATCCGCCTTTGTAAAGGTTGTTACTACAGTAGGCGCAACTGGATCAGTGACTTCGCTACGATAAGTCAAACGTTCATACGGATCATCAGGATTAGTGGGTGGTTCAACTCGAGCATATACCACGCCTTCCGTAACTTCGCTTAAATAAACGACCGGAGCCTTCGCATTTAAATTAGCTCGAGTAGTCAGCTGACTAGACGCAATCGGCTCAAGCTTGCCAACCGGCACCTCAACCGGACTCACATCCGTCCCCGTCAAGCCAAACCCTGTCAACCGCTGACCTTGGGCGTTCACAATGAAATTGTTGTCGTCCCTAAAAAACTGGCCATTGCGGGTGTACATGATGTTGCCCAAGGCATCTTGCATGCGGAACATGCCCGATGCCCCGTCAACGGCCAGATCAAGCTGGTTACCCGTGTTAGTAATGGTACCCACCGTAAACCGCTGGTTAACTGCAGCAACCTTGGTTCCCAAACCCACTTTCGACGTCGCATAAATATCGCCAAACGCCACAGTGGACGCTTTAAAGCCGACCGTATTCGCGTTGGCGATGTTGTTACCAATAACGTCGAGCTCTTGTGCTGCCGCATTAAGCCCGCTTAAACCTTGACCGAAACCCATGATTGAATCCTTGCGTGATCTTTAAATAACTGAATACCTGAAATTCTGAAGTGCCGACCGGCTTACATGATCTTGCGCACGTCGAACAGCGAACGCGCACCGCCCAGGCCCAGGTCTAGCTGCACGCCACTGGAGGCGTACGACACGCTGGACACCTGACCATAGGTAAGCGCCTCGGCACTGACCGGGGCGCCTTCTGCACCCGAAGCCGCCACTTGTACGGTATAGGCACCATCGGGAACCGCATTGCCGGCGTCGTCAAGGCCGTCCCATGACAGCGACAGCACACCCGCTTCTGTGGGGCCCATTTCCATCTGGCGCACAGCTTTGCCACCACCATCAAGCACCGAAACCACAACCTTCTGGGCCGATGAAATAAGATCGACGCCAAACGGGGTTGCCGTTTTGGTGGTTACGCCGTCGACCGTACTGCTGCCCAACGAAATTTTGTTGCCCGTGACCAGAACACCCTTGCCAATAAGGTTGGCAGCCTGCATGGATTGCGTCATGTCGAGCTGGCCCGACAACGCCAGCAGCGTGTTATTCAGTTGCGTAATGCCGTTAACCGTTTCCAGCTGCGCCAGTTGCGAAGTGAACTGGGCGTTGTCCATGGGGTTGAGCGGGTCTTGATTACGAATCTGCGTAACCAGAAGCGTCATGAACTGGTTCTTGGCATCTTCGGCGCGCTTGGCCGATTCGGCATTGGCCATGGCGATCGCTGCCGCGTCGGTATTGGCGGTTGCTGCGGTAATGGCAGATGCGGTGTTGTTTACTGTAGCCACGAGAGAGTCTCCGTGTAAAAACGGGTAGCGGAGGAACCGTTACCCGCCCGAAAAATGATTACTGCCCGATGGACAAGGTGCGAGTCATGAGGCTTTTCGCCGTATTGATGACTTCGACATTGGCCTGATACGAACGGGAGGCCGACAACATATTGACCGTTTCGGCAACGACATCAACGTTGGACAACGTGACATAGCCTTCTTCATTGGCCAGCGGGTTTTTGGGGTCGTACTGCATGCGGTGCGGCGCATTGCTTTCGATGACTTTGCTGACCTGCACGCCACCCACTGCCGCCGCACGACCGGCGTTTTCGCCACCCTGCGGAGTCATTTCAAACACCACCTGGCGGGCCTTGTAGGGCTGACCATCGGGGCCGGCAACGCTTTCGGCGTTGGCCAGGTTGCTGGCGGCCACGTTCATACGTTGTGACTGCGCTGCAAGGGCCGAACCGGCAATTTGAAAGATACTGATAGAAGACATGATTTAACCCGAAAATTACTGCTGAAGCGCTGTTTTGATGCCGTTCAGACGCTGCGAAATAATGGCCAGATCGGCCTGGTACTTCATGGTGTTGTCAGCAAACTGGACACGTTCGAGATCCATATCGACCGTGTTGCCATCAAGCGACGGCTGCAACGGCTGACGGTACATGAGACCGGCATCGGTGGCCGACTGGGCCGTACCCTGAATGTGCCGCGCCGACGTTACCGCCAGCTTGGTAGCGGGCAACTGCATGCCGCCCTGCCCGGTTGCTTCTTTAAGCGCAGCGGTGAAGTCAAAATCACGCGCCTTGTAATTGGGCGTATCGGCATTGGCAATGTTGGCAGACAGAACTTCCTGCCGCTGTTGACGCAGCTTCACCGCTTCCTGGTAGAACTTGAAATCAGACTCGAGTCGGTCAACCATGACAACACCTGTAATATAGCCCTGCTCGATGAACACGCAAAAACCGGCGGCACATCACCACAAAAAGCCGACACACAAAATTTTTCGAAGTTTGTGCTTTGAAACCTAAACTTTAACAAAGTTCAGCCGTTAAACCTCAAGATAAATAGTATTCGTGCGGCTTGCAACGCAAAGTTCAAAACAAGCCGCTAATTATCGGTCAATTCCTCTTTTGGCGTAACGGGCGGCTTACTACAATCTGCTGATGCCAAAGCTTTTTGCGCTCCTTCTTGTCGTTTATGTGTGTGTAATGCCACGTTTGGCGTCTGCACAGCCCGATGTCCAGACAACTGCCCCCGCAACGGCCCAGACCTCCCCCGGCACTCCCCCTGCCTCGCCGCCACCTCCTGCAGCACCCGACACGTCCACACCTGTAACATCCGCGCTTTCCCGGCCTGAAACACCGACCACACCGCCAACCGAAGCACCCGCCCTGCCCGACACGGTTGTTGCAGCAATGGAACAGATTCGCTTTTTTATTGAAGACATGGCGGCCAGTTGGCCGGGCGAGCTGTCAATGACCATTACCCCCCCCGACTTTTCCCGGCAGGCCGAATGTCACGACTTCGAAGTATTCATGTCAGGGCGACAAGGGTTACGTCAGCGCATGAATATCGGCATCCGTTGCACCACACCCTCGACCTGGACAGCCTACACGCCCGTCAGCGTCAAGCTTTCGGGCGTTTACTATGTCACCTCGCGCAGCGTTAATGCCGGCACCCTGCTGTCACTGGATGATCTCATCCCCATTGAAGGCGACTTGCTGACGTTACCCGCTGGAAGCCTGCTCGACCCTGGCCAGATTGTGGGCTACATTGCCACTCAACGGCTGGCCGCCCGCCGCCCCATCCGGGCAACCGCGCTGCGCAGCCCTGAATCGGTAGAACGCGGCCAACGGGTACGCATCGAAGTGCGGGGTACAGGCTTTGTGGCGTCAAGCGATGGCCATGCCATGCAAGGCGGTGAACCCGGGACGCAGATCCAGGTGCGCACGGCATCAGGGCAAATCGTGACCGCTACCGTATTAAATGCCCAGACCGTACTGATCCCGATGTAAACTTCGAAAGCTAAAGTTTTGGGGCCTGATGCCGTAACCCCCTTTACAAGAGGCATTCGTCACGCCTCAGCCTACCGGAGCACTTCGTGAAAATCACCCCGTCGTTAAACAAACCTGTTGTCAGCCCGGTCGCACCTGTGCGTCAAGGCGGTAACGTAGCCAGCGCAAGCTCGGGCGCATCAGGCAAAAGCCCGGTCGACCTCAGCAGCACTGCACGCCACCTGTCCAGCCTTGAAAACGGCGACAATGACATTGACATGGCCAAAGTTCAACAAATCCGCGATGCCATCGCGGCAGGTCAGCTTAAAGTAAACCCTGAACGCATTGCCGACTCGCTGCTGTCCAGCGCGCGCGAACTTCTTAAGTAATCTGTTCAAACACGACCATGACGACTCTGCAAAACGTTCCGGAAGCCCTGATTTCCTGCATTAACCAGGAAATCGCGCTTGTTGCGCAGTTCATCAAGGTTCTTGAAGACGAAGCCAAAATCCTTGAGTCTGGCCAGCCTGACGAGCTGGTCGCCTGCACTGAAAAAAAACAGAAATCGGCAGACCAACTGGCCGCTGCAGCCCAAAAGCGTGACCAGGCGCTGAACGACTCGGGCTACCCGGCCGACACGGCAGGCCTGAAACACGCGGCGCACGACACCCCTGACGTTTCCCTTGCCGTCGATAAATTATTTGACCTTGCCGTTACAGCACGCCGCCTTAACGAGGCCAATGGGGCGGCAATTTCATTGCTGCTGCGTCATAACCAGCAATTGATGGAAACCATACAACGCCTGGCGACGGCAGGCGAAAATGGCGGCCAGGTGTATGACGCCAGCGGGAAATCAAAAACAGTGTCTGCCCCGGCATCCCAGCCCAGACTGAAACCGGTTAAAGCCGGTTAAAGCTTGTAGCTTGGTGCATCACAGCAATCAGAACAGATTAACGCAGGTCTCAAACCAGGGTTAGAGCCAGTTAAAACTTCCGTACGGAATATGGCGAATCTGGCGATTGCAGGCTATCGCGAAAACTGCAAAAAGCCAGCGCGCAAAACTGCATTAACCGGCGCATATCAGCTAACCGGCTTGAAGCTTCGCGCTGTTTTCTGGTTTGGCCATTCAAACCGTCATGTCTTTTAATGTGAACAACTTCATCATGGCCGACACCGCCGCCAACTGCGTCGGTTTCTGGGTGCCTGCCAGACCGTAAAGTGCCTTGCGCAACATGGGCGTATGGGTATTCTGTAGCGCATGCCAGGTGGCAAAGCCCACCTGAACTGCCGTCATGGCACGTTTTTGTGAGGCATCTGCCCACTGCCGCGGGGCCAGCATGGGCCACCAGCGCGCAGCCAGTCGCAACGCAGACTTCTGCTCTGCCGACACCAGCAACGCCATGGCCAGCCGCTCGGATGTCACGCTAATGGTGGTGGCATGGCTTAAACCATGTACCGTGCGCAGAACGGTACCTTGCTCACGGTCAACCACACGCGCCGCCACCAGCAAAACCGGCAACGTACCCGCCTGACGCGACACCAGTTCAACCGCATGAACCGCGACCCAAACGACCAGGCGACCGCGTTCAACACCTTGAATATCGGCCAGATCAAGCAGGTCGGCCAAGGCACCGACCGGATGGTAATCAAGCACTTTCGAAGCGGCACCAACCGTAGTGGCACAACCGTCTTCATAAATTTTGGTGGTTGCCGGACACGGTGAGATCCAGGCCGCACCTGCCGCCGAAACAGCGCGCCACACGGCCTGCGACGACTGGTCGAACACATGCAGCACCGGCAAGCCTGGCATCGCATCAGCGACCCAGCTGATCTGATCAAGCAACGCTTCCACGCTGCCCGGCGCCTGCAGTGCAGAACTGCCATCCGAGGCACGCCAGCCATCGGCCAGTGTCAGTTGCTGGTAAGGCGAGGCCCACGGAGTCCCCCGTTGGTTGCACAACACGGTAGCACGCAAACGGCCCGAAGTCCGGTTGTCGGCTTCGCGCAGGGCAATCTGGTCGTGTACTGCCATGATGTAGTCGCCTTGCTGGCTGACAAACTCATTCTGGGCCGCACGTAGCAGGTGGATACCCAAAGCCTGGATGGTATCGGTGATTTCGCCTTTGAAGTAACCCCGCCATAACGCCCAGGTTTCCGACGCCAGCAAATCGTCGTCGATCTCAGCGCAGGCGTTCTCGATGTCGGATACATCGACGGCATCGCCCATGCCGCCGGCAACGGTCAGCAGTTGGGGCAGTAACTGACGACGTTTCTTTTCTTGCTCTTCAGGCGTTTCCTCGGCAGGCTTTGCCACCGACATCAAGGCGGCAAAATCAGCCTCGGATGGGGCGTACAAGGCCTGCGATTGCTGCGGCTTGACCAGCGCCCTATCGACCAGTTCGGAGGCCGACAGGAACGCCAGATTCTGTGGCACTTTCTGACCATCTGAAATGTAGCAAACCGGCAACTGGTAACGAATGGCGGTGTCCAGCGACGCCCCCAGACGAGTGGCTTCATCCACCTTGGTGATGATGCAACCACGCAATGGCGTACCACCGTCATTGGTATAACTGCGCGCCACCTCATCGAGGGTATCACCATGGCTGGATGCATTCAGTACCAGCAAGCGCGAGATTTCACGCCCCGCCTGAGCCAGCATGGCCGCCTGCTCGGACACATAGCGGTCACGCTGACTGATCCCGACATTGTCGACCAGAATGGTTTGATGACGCCCCACCGAGGCCAGAATCCGGCGCAATTCGGCGCCGTCTTGTACCACATGAACCGGCACGCGCATCATCTGGCCATAAATTCGCAACTGCTCATGCGCACCGATACGATAGGTGTCGGTGGTGAGCAAGACCACGTTTTCAGGCCCCAGACGCTTGACGCAGCGCGCCGCCAGCTTGGCCACCGTAGTGGTCTTGCCCACACCAGTAGGCCCTACAAGGGCAATCGCCGCACCGGGGGCAAACAGAACATCTTCGCTTTCCAGAACAGGCAGCGTACGGATCAATTCTGAACGTACCCACTGGAATGCCGCTTTGGCCCCGAGGTTCTCGGGCAGACGCGTGAGCATGGCCCTTAACAGGGCCGTACTGAAACCAAAGCCCAGCAGGGTCTGGAACAGCGTAATCGCCTGTGGCGCACGACGTAACTGGCTGCCCCACAACAATTCATCAATGCGGCTTTCAAGCACGCCTTGTAAATGATCAATGGCCCCCAGAACATCGGTACCTGGTGACGCCGCCTGCCCCCCCAGCGCAGAAGACACCGCTGCCGCAGCAGGGTTCAAGCCCATTGCCGGAGGCTGACGCAAACCGGCGGCCGGCGCAGCAGCCTGTTGCCGTGGCATTTGACCTTGCGGGTGCGGCATTTGACCTTGCGAGTGCGGCATTTGGGCCGGTGTGATGCCTGGCTGGAAGCCGGCAGGCGCCCTTAGACCTGAAGGCGGCAGACCCTGATGAGACGGCGCGCCCATGGGACGTTGAGGCATACCCTGCGACGGCGCGGGTGGCTGGACAGCGGGAGCACCAGGACGCTGCAGATTGCCAGACCCGGGCATACCAGGCCCGGGGCGCTGTGCATTACCCGGTGCCGGCGTGGCCGGGCGTTGCGGCATGCCGGCACCCGGGTACTGGGGCACCCCCGGTTGACCTGGGTATTGAGGCGCAGAGGCTGCCGGCGGCATCTCCGGACGTCGATAAGCATTGCGCATGGTGACCGGCGGCTGACTGGCCGCTGCAGCGGCTTCTTGTGCAGCAATTTGTTCAGCCAGACCATCGGGCAATGACGTTTGATCAGTCGCCAGGATTTCAACCCCGCCATTGACGCGCCGATTGGAAATGATCAGGGCATCAGGCCCCAGCGCCAGACGTACCTGACGCAGGGCCTCGCGATTGGTCGCACCGAAAAATCGACTAATGTTCAACTAGGACTCCCGCCAATAACTGTTGTAAACCGGAGTATACGTTCTTCAGGAATTTCGAAGTTGGACAACACCCCCATTTGAGGGAAGTGGTGACGCAAGAAACGTGAAAGCGGGGCACGCAATGCCGGCGGCACCACCAGCACCGCCGCATCACCACGGGCTTCCTGCGCCGCAACGGCACGCTGCGCATCGTTCAGCAGGGTATCGGCCAACCCGGGCTCAAGGGCACCACTGGTCGTCAACGCCTGGGTCAATACACGCTCAAGCTTGGGCTCAAGGCCAATAACGCGCAGCTCACCTTCACCCGGATACCAATGCTGGGTAATGGCACGGCCCAGGGCGATACGGACCTGCTGCAGCAGCTCAGCCGCATCGGGGCCAGTGCCGGCAGGATTGAGTGCAGCCAGGCGCGGCGCATGTTCGGCAATGCACTCGACAATGGTGCGGACATCACGAATGGCCACCTCTTCATCAAGCAGCCCGCG
>JAAYID010000372.1 GCA_012744285.1 Alcaligenaceae bacterium | reverse complement strand
GTAAAAGTTTCTCTACAAAATCTTGGCAAGCATTCAAATCACTCACATCAAAAGCAGGCTTGGCGGGAACATCGAATTTCTGGTGCACCTTGTGGGGGTCAACGCGGCCATTGCGCAGGTCATTGAGATAACGGGTCAGGCTGGCGGTCAGCCGGGCCCCCAGGCGTTGCTGCTGTTCAGGCATCGCCGCGGGGCTGCCGGCCTGGGCCAACCGTGCAAAGTCTTCAATAAGGTCGGTGGTCTCGTAGTCGGCGGGGTCAAGGCCCTGGGTGTCGGCATCGCTCAGGGCTTGCAGCGCGGCGGCAACCTGGGGGTTGGGGTGGCCGTTGACCAGAAACCAGTGGGGTTCGGTGGTCAAAACGCCTGCTTCAGCGGCGACGGGTGATAACGGGTCGATGGCGATGGGGGCGGCGGTCTGTGCAGGAGTTGTTGTTTGCACCGCAGCCGTTGCCTGCACCGGGGCTGTGGCCTGTGCCAGGGCCTGGATTTGGTGCGTCGTCTGGGCCTGTGCTGTCTGTTGTGTCTGGGCCAAACCACACGACAGGGCAACGCCTGCCAGTGTTGCGGCCGCGCGCGAACGCCACAAACCTTTGTTTTTCCCGGCGCAAACCCGATGTCCGGGGTTGAAGGGCGCTGGCCGCGACGGGGTACATGCCGTCTCGGGCAAGGCATTGAACGCCGGGGAGGCGTTTTTTGGGTCGGCGGCGTATGGCGTGCGTGCGGCAGTTTTCATGGCTCAGGGCGCGTAACAATAACGTTGCCCATAGTGCCATGGTTCATCGTATTGTCACAAGCCCTGACGCCCGCCAGACTTCCCCTGCTACCTGCTACCTGCTACCTGCTACCTGCTACCTGCTACCTGCTACCTGCTACCCGTTCCGTTACTGGCTATTTGCCCATGCGTAGCTGTGCTGGTGTGGTCGTGAATGCACGCGGTTCAGCGCCCGGCGGGTTTGAAACCGTTCCGGTTGGGCATTTCTACGTTGGCCAGCGTGTCCTGGTTCAGGCGGGCATCGCCCGGCAGGATATTGGCCTTGTAAAGAATGTAGGCCGATACGGCATAGACGTCGTCGTTGCTGAGGCTGCCTGGCTGCGTGAACGGCATCGAGCGCTTGATGTAGTCGAATAGGGTGGTTGCGTAGGGCCAATAACTTTCGACGGTTTTTATCGGCGCTTTGGTGGGGTCGTTATTGACCAGTGACCCTCGCCCACCGGTCAGGCGATCACCGATGCCGCCTTCAAGGTTTGCCCCGTGGCAGGCCAGGCAGTGCTGTGTATAGACTTTTTCGCCCTGCATGACGGTGCCTGCGCCTTTGGGCAGCCCACGACCATCAGGCAAGGGCGATACAAACTGCGTCAGCTCATCGGGGCTGATGGTATGCCCGAACCCCAAGGGGGTGGGCGGGGGCTCAGCCCTGACAGGCTGGGCCGGCAGGATGATCAAACCTATGGCCAGGGCCAGCCCGGCAGCGTATCGGGTGTTGTGTTCGCAGCGTGCGCTGTGTTTAATAGTGATGGACATTTGAAACCTCCCCTGTCGAAGCCACCTTCCAGCTCTGGATGCCGTTCAGGTGATAAATAGAGGCTAAAGGCCCATTCGTGCCCCGTTGTTCGACCAATGCCTTGATGGTGGGTTGGACATAGCCTGTTTCGTCCGTGCAGCGGCTTTGCAAAATGGCTTCTTTGCCGTTCCATTCCCAGGGAATGGAAAAACGGGTGTGGCACATGGGCAGCACAGGGCCGTGCAGCTTGGCGTCACGCCAGGTGGCCCCGCCGTCGACCGAGACTTCCACCCGCTTGACCAGCCCACGCCCTGACCAGGCCAGCCCGGTAATTTCATAAAACCCGGGCTGCTGCAAGCGCATCTCGCCCGATGGGTAGGTAATGACCGACTTGGCCTCCATGACAAACGAAAATTGCAGGGCACTGCCATCGGGCATCAGGTCGGTGTACTTCGAGGTTTCCTCACGGGTCATGAAGGGGGTGTCGGACACTTCGAGACGTCGCAGCCATTTGATGCACATATTGCCCTCGTAACCGGGCACAACCAGGCGTAGCGGGTAGCCTTGTTCCGGGCGGATGGCTTCGCCGTTCTGGCCATATGCCAGGAAACAGTCGGCCATGGCCTTTTCAAGTGGGATACTGCGCGTCATGACGGCCGCATCGCCGCCCTCGGCCAGCAACCACTTGGCCCCCGCCTTGACCCCGACTTCATTCAGCAGCGTTGAAAGTGGCACGCCGGTCCATTCTGACGTGGAGGTCAGGCCATGGGTACCTTGAACGGTTTTCAGTGTCGGCTTGACCCATTCGGTCAGGCCGTTGCCGGAACACTCAAGGAAACAGATGCGCGACATCATGGGGAACCGGCGCAGGTCGGGCAGGGTGAATTTTTTGCCCTGATTCACCATGCCGTGGATATACAACAGGTGTTTGGCAGGGTCGATGGTGGTGATGCCGCCATGATGCCGTTCGTAGTGCAGGCCAGATGGCGTAATGATGCCGTGACTTTTTTCCAGCGGCGTCATGCTCCAGGACGATTCTGTTGTTTTGGTTCCGAAACGCCAGCGGACCTCGTTTTCAAACTGCGACCTGAAACCGTAGCCGCCGTCATCAACGCCCACGCCAACCCCCTGGGCTTTGGTCGGGTCGGGATACACCGGGCGTTCAATGGCTCCGGGGGGTGCTTTGGCCGCTGCCGGGCCTGCCAGGGCAGCAGCACCCAGTGCGGCGACGCTGCCCAGTAAAAAACGCCGGCGCTGGCGGGCAGGGTCGGTATCGCCCTGAAAATAAGGGGATTCAGGATTGTTTCTTTCGTTGGCCAGGAAGAGATTTTCTTGTTGCTGCAGCCGCTGGTGCAGCGGTGTGCTGCCTGTGGGCAAGTCGGGGGTGGGGTTTGTTTTCATGTGCGCTCCGGTTGCTGATGTTGCAAGGTGTTGCCATCACTGAAAAACTGCCATCATTGCTGTTTACAATACGGCTCAGGTCTAAACCCGTCAGGCCAGCTTAGGCGCTTCATCAGGTCGCGTCAACGGTCAAATGGCGCACTGACTTCTCAAAATATTTACAGGACATTACATGACGGTTGACTTCACCAACCCAGGCGGTTCATCCGGCTCATTGTTGCCGCAAGGCGGACCGGTCGAAGACCCCGAAAAGATCAAGTCGCTCAAAACGATCACCACCGTGATTTACGCGTTGAATGCGCTTTCGTTGTTCGTCATGGTGGGGTATGTGTTGCTGGTGGCCGTTGGCATCTGGTACATCTACCGCATCGTCAAAGGCTGGTTGCGGCTGGCCGACAACAAACCGATGTATGTGGATTGATCGGGGTTATCGACGCGGTACGGTTGCGACAGTCGCAACAGCGGGCCGTCGTTGTTTGACAATGCCGGCAACGGTGTAT
>JAAYID010000371.1 GCA_012744285.1 Alcaligenaceae bacterium | reverse complement strand
GCGGCTACCAATGCCGATGGCAAGCCCGCGCCAGGTGGTACATGCACCAACGTGGGCTGCATTCCGTCCAAGGCCATGCTGCAATCGTCCGAGCACTTCGAGCAGGTGAACCATCACTTCGCCGAGCACGGTATTGAAGTCAAGGGCGTCAGCCTCAAACTCGATACGCTCATCGGTCGTAAAGATTCTGTCGTCAAACAAAACAATGAAGGTATCCTGTACCTGTTCAAGAAGAACAAGGTAACCTTCTTCCACGGTACGGGTTCGTTTGCAGCTCACGTTGACGGCGGCTGGTCCATCAAGGTTTCGGGTCAGTCCGAAGAAGACCTGGTGGCCAAGCATGTTGTCATCGCCACGGGTTCGGCGCCACGCCAGTTGCCCGGCCTTGACTTCGACGAAAAGCAAATTCTTTCCAACGATGGGGCATTGCGTATCCCTGCCGTACCCAAAAAACTGGGTGTCATCGGTGCAGGGGTTATCGGTCTGGAACTGGGTAGCGTCTGGCGTCGTCTGGGTGCCGAAGTTACTGTCCTCGAGGCGGCACCCGAGTTCCTGGCCGTTTGCGATCAGCAGGTCGCCAAGGAAGCACTGAAAGTGTTTACCAAGCAGGGTCTGAATATCCAGACCAGCGTGAAAATCGGTGAAGTGAAAACATCGGCCAAGTCGGTCACCGTGCCTTACACCGATGCTTCCGGTGCAGAACAGTCCCTGTCGGTTGACCATCTTATCGTGTCGATTGGTCGTGTGCCTCACACCAGTGGCCTGGGTGCAGATACCGTTGGCCTGAAAGTTGACGAGCGTGGTTTCGTTGTGGTCGATGACGACTGCCGCACCAATTTGCCCAATGTCTGGGCCGTGGGTGACGTGGTACGTGGCCCGATGCTGGCCCATAAAGCCGAAGAAGAAGGCGTTGCCGTTGCCGAGCGCATTGCAGGCCAGCATGGTCATGTCAACTTTGGCACGATCCCCAGCGTTATCTACACATCACCTGAAATCGCCTGGGTGGGGAAGTCCGAGCAACAACTCAAAACCGAAGGTGTGGCCTACCTTGCCGGTAGCTTCCCCTTCCTGGCGAATGGCCGTGCACGTGCCCTGGGTGATACGACTGGTTTCGTCAAAATTTTGGCTGATGCCAAAACCGATGAAGTCCTGGGTGTGCATATCATCGGCCCCAGTGCTTCCGAACTGATTGCTGAAGCGGTAACCATCATGGAGTTCCGTGGCGCTGCCGAAGACATCGCCCGTATCTGCCATGCGCATCCCACCTTGTCCGAGTCAGTGAAAGAAGCGGCATTGGCCGTTGATAAACGCTCGCTTAACTTCTGATCGTCTTGTTGTATTTCACAACAGCTGATCGCTAATGCAAAAAGGGGCTTGTTTGCCCCTTTTTGCATTCAAACATCATGAACGTAAAAGAATATTATCACCACGCATTGGCTGAACGCGGGTATGCGCCGGACGTGGCTCAATTGGCTGCAATCGACCGGTTACAGCAGTTTTATGACGACTGGGTCGTCTACAAACAGGCTCGTTCCAGCACATTGAAAAAGTTGTTTCGACGCCCCGATATCCCTCGCGGGGTTTACCTCTGGGGTGGAGTTGGACGCGGCAAGAGTTTCCTGATGGATGCGTTTTACGCTACTGTTCCCTTGAAACGCAAGGGGCGGCTGCATTTCCATGAGTTCATGCGAGGGGTGCATCACCAGCTTGACGAAGTCAAGGGGCAGCAAGACCCACTGGACGAAGTCGCGCGTCGTATCGCCAAGCGGTATCGTTTGATCTGTTTTGACGAATTTCATGTGTCTGACGTTGCCGACGCCATGATCTTGTACCGGTTGCTGTTCCGCCTGTTCGAGCTGGGGACATCGTTTGTGATGACCTCGAATTACGAGCCATCAACCTTGTACCCCGACGGCCTGCATCGAGATCGCATCCTGCCCGCCATCAAGCTGATTCAGGAGCGTATGGATGTCCTGAACGTTGATACGGGTACAGATTACCGTCGTCGTGCGCTTGAGCAGGTCAGGGTTTACCTGTCACCCCTGACTTCAGATACCCGTGCCGAACTGCAGCATGCGTTCGAAAGCCTGTCAGATACGGCGCCGATGAAACCGGTGCTGACGGTAGAAAACCGTGAATTGAAGGCCGTGGCACTCAGCGGTAGCGTGGTCTGGTTTGACTTTGCCACCTTATGTGGTGGGCCGCGGTCACAGAATGATTACCTCGATCTGGCCAGTCGTTTCCAGACCGTGATTTTGTCTGAAGTGCCCCGGATGACGGTACGTCAGGCGTCCGAGGCGCGCCGGTTTACATGGCTGGTTGACGTATTCTACGATCATAAAGTTAAACTGGTCATTTCCGCCGAATGTGAACCCGAAGGGTTGTACACCGAAGGGCCAATGGCAAATGAATTTCACCGGACGGTATCGCGGTTGCTTGAAATGCAGTCGCGCGAATACCTCGAATCTGAGCGCCGAGTGGCGGCAACCCTGTAATTACTGAAACTGATGCAAAACACCAAAATCCGGGTCCTTACGGGGATCACGACAACCGGTACGCCGCACCTTGGCAATTATGCCGGTGCCATTCGTCCCGCTATTGAAGCCAGCCGGCAGCCCAATGTCGATGCATATTTTTTCATGGCCGACTATCATGCCCTGATCAAGTGTGAAGACCCGGCTCGTGTCGCGCGGTCACGGCTTGAAATTGCCGCCACCTGGTTGGCCGGTGGTCTGGACCATGATAACGTCACGTTCTACCGTCAGTCTGACATTCCTGAAATCCCGGAATTATGCTGGTTGCTGACCTGCGTGACGCCCAAAGGGTTGATGAATCGCGCCCATGCCTACAAGGCCTCGGTTGACCAGAATCTTGCGCGTGAGGTTGACCCCGATGACGGCGTTACGATGGGTCTGTTTTCCTACCCTGTACTCATGGCCGCTGACATTCTGATGTTCAACGCGAACAAGGTGCCGGTGGGTCGCGATCAGGTGCAGCATCTTGAAATGGCGCGTGACATTGCCCAGCGTTTCAACCATTTGTATGGTCAGGGACGTGAATACTTCGTGTTGCCCGAGGTCCAGATTGACGACGATGTGGCAACCTTGCCCGGGCTTGACGGTCGTAAAATGTCCAAGAGCTACAACAATACCATCCCCTTGTTTGAAGGCGGCAGCAAGGCCATGCGTCAGGCGGTCATGCGTATTGTCACTGATTCGCGCCAGCCGGGTGAACCTAAAGATCCCGACAGTGCCCATGTCTATGCGTTGTATCGGGCCTTTGCCGGTGCAGATCAAACGGCGTCATTCCGTGCTGCGCTGGAAGGCGGCCTGGGCTGGGGTGAGGCTAAAGAAGCGTTGTTTGTTTTGCTCGACGGTATTGTTGCCCCGATGCGTGATCGCTACGAGTCCCTGATGGCCAACCCCCGGCAAATTGAAGACATTTTGCAGGCGGGGGCAACCAAGGCGCGCAAGCAGTCGGCCGAGCTGATGTCAGCCCTGCGCGAGGCCGTAGGCCTGCGGCAGCCTCAGGCCAGCACCGCCAAGCCGGCCAGTGCCAAGTCAAAGTCTGGCAAGGCGGCACGTCTGGTCAGTTTCCGCGAGGCCGATCGTTTCCATTTCCGTTTGCTGGCAGCCGATGGCACTGAACTGCTGTTTTCCGAAGGCTTCGAAAACCCCAAAGTTGCAGGCCAAATGATGGCGGCACTGAGGCAACAGCCGCTTGATCAGCTGGTGACGCTGGACGGTGACCAGGCGCTTGTGCACGTGAACGGTCAGCGGGTCTGCACGTTTGCGCAAGAAAAAATGGCCCCGGTATCCGAGGCCATTGCATCCTTGCAGCAAGACTGATTCACTCCGGTTTTTTCCGGTTAAGTCTGCTCAACCGGAAAAAGCCGATCTACGCCTGGTTCGCTGAATCGCAGGTCTGACATTGTTAGTGTCCCGACACGGTAACCGGACTTCAGCCCGTTGCTCTGGTTTATTTCTTGAGTTTTGCAAATGCAGCCGCCATTGCACCCAGACCCTCCTGGGTGGTGGCGGCTTTTTCACGCCGGCCTCCTCCGCTGTTGCCGCGGGTGTTTCCCGAGGCTGCTGAAGGACCGCGTGTTGCACCCGCCTCGTTACGCTGTGCAGGACCCGAGTCATCGCTCAGCCGCATGGTCAGGGCAATGCGCTTGCGCGCCACATCCACTTCCTGAACCTTGACTTTCACGGTTTGCCCGACACGGACAACGTCGCGCGGATCTTTGACAAACCGTTCGGCCAGAGCCGAAATGTGGACCAGACCATCCTGGTGCACGCCAATGTCTACGAAGGCACCAAAGTTGGCCACGTTGGTCACGACACCTTCCAGAATCATGCCTTGGGCCAGATCATTGATGGTGTTTACGCCTTCCTTGAACTGTGCCGTCTTGAACTCCGGACGAGGGTCGCGTCCGGGTTTTTCGATTTCCGAAAAAATGTCCTTGACGGTCGGGACCCCAAACTTTTCGTCAGTGAATTCGGCGGGGGACAGCCCGGTCAATGCACCCTGACGGCCCATGACCTCTTTGGCCTGTGCGTTGATTTTTTTCAGGATCCGTTCGACGACGGGGTAGGCTTCGGGGTGAACCGCCGAGGCATCCAGCGGGTTATCGCCGTTGGCGATACGCAGGAAGCCGGCAGCCTGCTCGAACGCCTTGTCGCCAAAGCGGGGTACTTTCATCAATTGCTTGCGGTTGGGGAAAGCGCCATTTTCGTCACGCCAGGTCACAATATTGCGCGCCAGTGTTGCGTTCAGGCCGGAGACGCGACTGAGCAATGGGGCCGAGGCGGTGTTGACATCAACACCGACAGCGTTCACGCAGTCTTCAATCACGGCATCCAGTGATCGGGCCAGCTCACGCTGGTTTACATCGTGCTGATATTGGCCGACGCCAATGGCTTTGGGTTCGATCTTGACCAGTTCGGCCAGAGGGTCTTGCAGGCGGCGGGCAATTGAAACGGCGCCACGCAGACTGACGTCCAGGTCGGGGAACTCAAGCGCGGCCAGTTCCGATGCTGAATATACCGAGGCGCCAGCTTCGGAAACGACCACACGTTTAGCGTTAATGTCGGCGAACTTTGCGCTCATGTCGGCGGCAAGTTTTTCGGTTTCACGGGATGCCGTGCCATTACCGATGGCGATCAATTCAACCTGATGCTTCAGGGCCAGCGCGGCCAGTGTATTGATTGAGCCTTCGTAATCACGCCGAGGCTCGAACGGGTAAATCGTGCTGGTGGCCAGCAGTTTGCCGGTAGGATCAATGACGGCAACTTTCACGCCGGTTCGAATGCCAGGGTCCAGACCCATGACGGTCTTGGGGCCGGCGGGTGCGGCCAGCAACAGGTCTTTCAGGTTGGCGGCAAAGACGCGAATCGCCTCTTGCTCGGCATGCTCGCGCAGACGGTTCACCAGTTCGGTTTCAAAAGCCGTCAGCAGTTTCACCCGCCAGGTCCAGCGACATACTTCGCCCAGCCACTTGGCACGGGGTGAGGCATTGGCGTCAAAACGTGCGCCTATCGACAGAAACGCGGCAACTCGACTGACGCAAGGATGAGGCGTTTGTTCTTCCAGTTCAGGTGCCAGACCGAGGCGAAGATCAAGAACACCTTGCTGACGACCTCGTAGTAACGCCAGGATCCGGTGCGAGGGCAGGGTGCGCAGCGGTTCGTGAAAGTCAAACCAGTCACGAAAGTTGGCGCCTTCGGTTTCCTTGCCGTCAATGACTTTGGCATACAACAGGCCGGTTTGCCATAGATGATCGCGCAGATCGGCCAGCAAGTCGGCGTTCTCGGCGTAGCGCTCAGCCAGAATGTCGCGTGCGCCGTCCAGGGCGGCTTTGGTGTCTGCAACGCCGGCATCGGCATTGAGGTATGCGATGGCCAGCATGGCTGGATCGGCGTTGACATCGTTCAGGATGGTGTCGGCCAGTGGCTCAAGGCCGGCTTCACGGGCAATCTGTGCACGCGTGCGGCGTTTGGGCTTGTACGGTGCATACAGGTCTTCCAGGCGTTGCTTGGTGGTGGCGGCCAGCAATTCGGCTGAAAGTTCGGGCGTCAGCTTGCCTTGCTGCTCAATGGATTCAAATACGGCCGCTCGTCGGTCTTCCAGTTCGCGCACATACACCAGCCGCACTTCCAGATTGCGCAGGATGGTATCGTCCAGACCGCCGGTGACCTCTTTGCGATAACGTGCGATAAAGGGCACGGTGGCGCCACTGTCCAGAAGTTCGACAGTGGCCGCGACTTGCGCTGGTCGAACGCCCAGTTCTTCGGCCAGCAGGGTAATAATGCGTTCGGGAGAATTGTTCAGTATCGCGGGCGATGCCGCGGCAGTAGAAGCAGTCATGAGTCAGTCGCTTTCAGTCACATCAACAAGCGGGCCATTTTGCCACATTCAGGCCGGTGAGGACCCGGGGGGCGGTTATCATTTCGTTTTGATTGATTTCTGGTTGGACGACTTCCCCATGCTGCTGCAAGAACTTGATGCGATATTTGCCCAAGATGGCCCGATTGCCGCAGCGGTGCCCGGCTATTACCCGCGTCAGGCGCAACTGGAACTGGCGCGCGCCATTAACGAGGCCATCAGCGATGGCAGCACCCTGATCGCCGAAGCGGGCACGGGTACCGGTAAAACCTGGGCGTATCTGGTGCCCGCTTTTTTAAGCGGGGTCAAGGTGCTGGTCTCAACCGGCACCCGCACCCTGCAAGACCAGTTGTACCGCCGTGATCTGCCGCGCTTGCGCAAGGCATTGGCCTTGCCTGTAACCACAGCACTGCTCAAAGGGCGGGGCAATTATGTTTGCCACTATCACCTTGAGCGCCTGCAAGGTGATGACCGGGCGCTGAAGTCGCGTGCCGAAATTGCCCAGTTGCGACATATTTCGGTGTTTGCCCAGCAGTCGCGCAGCGGCGACAAGGCCGAATTGGCCGAAGTGCCTGAAGAGGCAGATATCTGGAACCGTGTGGTGTCGACACGTGATAACTGCCTGGGTCAAGATTGCCCCAATGTGCGTGATTGCTTCGTACTCAAGGCGCGCCGCGAGGCACAGGAAGCCGATATTGTCGTCGTTAATCATGCGCTGTTCATGGCCGATCTCGCTTTGCGTGAGGAAGGCATTACCGATCTGTTGCCCGAGGTGCAATTGGTCGTCTTTGACGAAGCGCATCAGTTGCCCGATGTTGCTACACGGTTTCTGGGCAGTAGCGTATCGTCGCACCAGTTGCTTGATCTGGCCCGGGCGGTCGAAGCGGCAGGTCTTGCGCATGCGCGTGAAGCAGGTAACTGGACCGAGCAAGGGCAAAAGATCGAACACGCAGCCCGTGAGTTGCGCTTGTCCACGGCCGCCATTGATCGTTTACCCGGGAAAAAGGCCACCTTTGAAACCCTGCCTGATGCCCAAGTGTTCGATACGGCGCTTGAACGCTTGCTCGAAGTGCTCGATGAATGCATTCAGCGACTGGGCATCGTGGCTGAAAAACACCCCGATCTTGGCGCAGCATCCAAGACTTGCCTGGATTTGCGTGCCCGTCTGTTTCGCTGGAGTCAGCCCGACCGGGCGGGCCGCAATGCATTGGCCCAATCCGATGCGGCCGAAGGCGTTGACGAGGTTTCTGTCCGTTGGGTTGAGTCCAGCACTCACGGCATGCGTCTGCACAGTGCGCCGTTGTCTGTTGCCCGGATATTTTCGCGGTTTCGACGTCCGGAACAGGCCTGGGTCATGACGTCGGCAACCTTGTCGATTAATGGTGATTTCGGTTACTTCCAGCGCCAGCTGGGGCTGCACGATGCTCAAACCAGCCGTTGGGAATCTCCCTTCGATTACGCCTCGCAGGGGGTGCTGTTTGTGCCTTCGGCCTTGCCATTGCCGAATCAGCCACAGTTCAACGAAAAATTTGTTGATATGCTGGTACCCCTGATCAAGGCCTCGCCGGGTGGCGTGCTGGTGTTGTGCACCACCTTGCGTGCGGTTGACCGTATTGCCGAATTGCTTGAGGCCCGCTTTGAAGAGGCGGGCATCGATCGCTTGCTGTTTCGGCAGGGCGACACCTCACGCCGCATTTTGCTGGATCGTTTCCGTGATGCCCGCAACGGCGTACTGGTGGGTAGTGCCAGTTTCTGGGAGGGTATTGATGTGCCCGGCGATGCCCTGACGCTGGTTGCAATCGATAAACTGCCGTTTGCACCGCCCGACGATCCGGTACTTGAAGCGCGTTTGAACGAAAGTCGCCGCCGTGGCGGTAACCCGTTCATGGAGTTTCAATTGCCTGAAGCGGCCATTACCCTTAAGCAGGGGGCAGGGCGTTTGATACGTTCAGAAGGTGACTGGGGGGTATTGATGGTGGCCGATTCCCGCATGGTTGATAAACCCTACGGGAAACTGCTCTGGCGAGGGCTTCCACCGTTCGCCAGAACACGTGATCTGGCTCAGGTGGTGAAGTTCTTCAAACAACGTGGTGCAGCCAAAGCTGGCAACTAAAACCAGTTGATCGGGTTCCAGAGCGTGCCGCGGGCTTCTTTGAGGCCTTCAGTGTAGTAGGCGCTGTTGGGAAAGTTGGTGTCAAGAACGCGTTTCACATCGTCTCGCAGTTCTGGCATGTTCAGTTTGTCGTACGACATATACATGATATACAACGCTTTTTCGGCGACGGGCACACCTTCAAAATCGGTAATCACGATTTGGGCGCGGTTGATGGCGGCCAGATAGGCCGCGCGATCGTAGTAGTACTGTGCGACGATCGCTTCGTTTTCAGCCAGGGCGCTGACGATCCAGGTCATACGTTTTTTGGCGTCGGGCGTGTAGCGGCTGTCGGGGTAGCGATTGATCAGTTCTTTAAAGGCTTCATAAGATTCGCGCAGGCCTTTGGGGTCGCGTTCGGCCGGATTTTGCCCTGTGAATTCAGACAGCAGGGCGCTGGGCGGTGTGAATGTGATGAGGCCTTTCAGGTACAGCATGTAGTCTGTACCGGGTTGGTTCGGATACTGCTGCTGGAACCGGTCGATGGCAGCCAGTGCTTGCTCGGGCTCATCGTCTTTCCAGTTGACGTAGGCCAGATCAATAAGTGCTTGTTGTGCGTAACCTCCGAACGGGTAACGGGCTTCCAGGGCTTCAAGGCGCTGGCGTGCGTCAACCCAGTTGGCATCGCTGATTTCAGTACGGGCTTCCTGGTACAGGCGTTCGGCGCTCCAGCCAATGGTGGGGTCGACCTCGGCTTTGTTCAGTGCACCACAGCCGGAAACGGCTGCCGCAATTACAAAGACACCCGCGAGGCGGGCCAGCCGGGAACTGCCGGCGCAGAGTGCTGAAAATGGGTTAACGCGAGTCACAAAAGCATCCTTGGTGTTAGCATTGCAGGCTGATTATATGATTAGTCGCCATGCCTGACACAGATATTACTAAAGAAAGTTCATCTGATCTTTCCGACGATGAACCCCTGGTTTTCGAGCTGCCTTTCAAGACCTTGCCAGACCGTCTCGACAAGGTCCTGGCGCGCCTCTTGCCAGAGCACTCACGCAGCCGGTTGCAATCCTGGATCGAGGGTGGGCACGTTACCGTTAACGGGGCTCAGGCCCGGGTCCGGCAAATGGTGGGTCCGGCCGATCGCATCGAGGTGCGCGAGCAGGTTGCTCCCGAGCAGCAGGCCTTCAGCCCCGAGCCGGTAGATTTCGACGTTATTGCCCAGAGCCCCGACTGGATCGTTGTTAACAAGCCTGCGGGCCTGGTCACCCATCCCGGGGCGGGTAACTGGTCCGGCACCTTGCTTAATGGCTTGTTATATCGCTACCCCGAGCTGGCCACTGTGCCCCGTGCCGGAATTGTTCACCGGCTCGACAAGGACACATCGGGTTTGCTGGTTGTTGCACGCCACGAAAAGTCGCAAACCCACCTGGTGCGCCAGTTGCAAGATCGAAGTGTCAAGCGGCAATACGTGGCGCTTGTGCATGGCTGGGTCAACGCGCCCGGTACGGTTGACCAGCCCATTGGCCGTGATCCTCGCGTTCCGGTACGCATGACCACCGAGCGGCCCATTGCCGCCCGTGAGGCCGTCACGCATTTCAGCCCCGAGCGCATCGGGGTTACACCCGAGAGCCAGCCCGTGACTCAACTGGTGTGCCAGTTGCAAACCGGCCGCACCCACCAGATTCGGGTGCATATGGCCAGCATTTGTCATCCGCTTGTCGCAGATGTCTTGTATGGTGGCAAATTGGTTGCTGGTGCAATGCGTCAGATGCTGCATGCCCAGGCGCTTGCATTTGACGATTTTTCGTCCGGTGAGCGAGTCTCTTTTCAGGCTCCGGTGCCTGATGATTTTGAAAGGGTAGTGGGACACTTGGTGTGGCAGTCATAACATTTCCAGATCAGCTTCCCATGGTTTCCGGTACGCCCTGGCAGGGTGTCAGGTACGGCTGCACAACGCGCATGGGTGGTGTCAGCCAGATGCCATTTGACACACTCAATCTGGCGACCCATGTCAATGACGATCCGGCCGCCGTGCGCCGCAATCGCCAGATTCTGGCGCACGCGTTGGGTTCCATGCCCATATGGCTTGAGCAGGTTCATGG
>JAAYID010000370.1 GCA_012744285.1 Alcaligenaceae bacterium | reverse complement strand
TTTCAGGGGTGACCTTGCTGCCGGGCAGAATGCCGCCATGGCCGGGCTTGGCCCCTTGCGATAACTTGATTTCGATCATTTTGACGTTATCGTGCGCGGCGCGTTTGGCGAATTCTTCGGGTGAAAAGTTGCCGTCGGCGTCGCGACAACCAAAGTAACCTGAACCGATGTTCCAGATCAGGTCGCCACCGTGTTCCAGGTGGTACAGGCTGATGCCGCCCTCGCCGGTATCGTGTGCGAACCCGCCCATGTGGGCGCCTTTGTTCAATGCGCTGATGGCATTGGCCGACAAGGCGCCAAAGCTCATGGCTGAAATGTTGAACACCGACAGGCTGTACGGCTGGCGGCAGTCAGGCCCGCCGACCGTGATGCGAAAATCATGCTCTTTCAGCGTGATCGGGCTCATGGAATGGTTGATCCATTCATAGTTGTTGCCGTATACGTCATACTGGGTGCCGAAGGGGCGTTTGTCGATGACGTTTTTGGCGCGCTGGTACACCAATGACCGCTTGGCGCGCGAAAACGGCAATTCGTTCTTGTCGTCTTCAATGAAGTACTGGCGTATTTCCGGGCGAATCGATTCAAAGAAATAGCGCAGGTTGCCAATAACGGGGTAGTTGCGCCGGATGGCATGGCGGGTTTGGGTCAGATCGTAAACGCCCAGTGCGGTCAGGCCCAGGCAAACAAAGGCAGCCAAAAGCCAGGCGCTGTGGTGGCCAAGGCCAAGGGCGGCAAAGACAACAGTGCCGGCAATGACGGCGTAAAACGCGGTATGACGGGTTAATAATTCTGGCATGAGGGCTCCGTGGGCGGACAGGGCGGTTGGCGGTTAGAACATGGCGCTGTCAGCATGTTTAATTGCATCAGGAACCATACCAGACCTGCATGTCAAACGTACAGGGCCTGTGTCATTGTCAGTCTCCCGGTCAGGCCTGTATCGTTGGCACGACTATTGTTAATTCGTTTCACGAGGCTGAATGCATGAAAAATTTTCCTCCCTATTCGCGCCAGATCCAGCAGCGTCGCCGCACGGTGCTGTTCATGTTGTCACGTGCGCGGCCTGACGAACGGGTGGTTCGCATTGGCTCCTGGGCGGCCTTCCGGGCGCAGGCCCAGCCCATACGGTTTCAGGTGTTTGTGCAAGAGCAACAGGTGCCGCCCAAACTGGAACTGGACGAATTTGACGCGATATCGGCTCACGCGCTGGCGCTTGATCCGGCCGGCAAGCCGGTCGGTACCGGGCGTTTGCTACCTGATGGCCATATTGGCCGGGTGGCGGTGTTGCCGCCATGGCGTAACGCCGGCATTGGCGCGCGCATTATGCGTGCCTTGCTGAACGAGGCAAGGCGGCAAGGGTTGTCAACCGTTGAGCTTTCGGCCCAGTGCCATGCACGACGGTTTTATGAGAACCTGGGGTTCACGGCCGTGGGAAGTGTCTATATGGAAGCGGGGATTGAGCACATTGTCATGCGAATGGATGTGTCTGCCGCGACGTAGCCTGCACGTCGTCGCCGGCGTTACCGTTCATTCATCCCCCGCCCGGGCCAGTGCGTTCACTTCGTCCGCCGTTAAAAACCGTGATTCGCCCGGCGCCAGATCGTCATCCAGTGCCAGAGGCCCGATGCGTTCGCGGTGCAGTTGTTCGACATGGTTGCCCAGTGCGGCAAACATACGGCGCACCTGATGGTATTTGCCTTCCTGGATAGTCAATCGGGCCAGGGTGGGTGATACGCGCTCAACGGTGGCCGGCAGGGTGGGGCGGTCTTCGCCATCCAGCACAATGCCTTCGGCAAACCGGGCCTCTGCTTCTTCGCACAGCGGCGCGGCCAGGGTCGCCAAATACACCTTGTCGCAGCGGTGTTTGGGTGAAATGATGCGGTGTGTCCATTGGCCATCATCCGTAATCAGTATCAGCCCGGTAGTTTCGACATCCAGCCGCCCAACGGTATGCAGGCGGTCGCGTTTTTCAATGTCGATCAGGTTCATGACCGAGGGGTGCTGGCTGTTTTTCAGGCTGCACTCATAACCGGCCGGCTTGTTCAGCATGATATAGCGCAGCCCGACCCGTTCAAGCGGCTCGCCGTCCCAGGCCACCACATCGCCGTCGTTGACAATGAACGTGCCTTTTTCAACGACCTCGCCATTGACCGTAATTTCACCGGCAGACAGGACTTTGCGGGATTGGGAGCGGGAAAGGTCGGTGCTTTCAGCTAAAAATTTGTCAAGTCGCATGGCGTGTTTGTCGTGTGCTCAGGGGTGGTTTCAGCGATCGATTTATCGGCACACGGTATCAGCCGTTGTGTATTTGAAAATCGGTATTAGACATTCTAAAGTCGTTAAATGATATGAAAAATGACGCATTTTGTTCGTAACGTTGGCACTCATTCAATAAAGAAGCGTTCGCGCAAATCATCCAGCCCCAATTCTTCAATCAGTTGATTCAGGCGTTCGGTCGGTTTGCGGCGCGGCTGATTGGTGTAACTGGCGATGATCAGTTCATTTTTCATGGAATGCTCCCAGCCGACCAGCTCGGTCACGGTCACCTGGTAGCCGTGGGCCTGCAGTTGAAGACAGCGCAGTACATTGGTGACCTGACTGCCGAACTCACGGGTGTGCAGGGGGTGGCGCCATAGTTCGGCCAGTGCCCCGGCACCCAGCGATTCGGCTTTGTGCTTGCGCAGCACGCTGGCCACTTCGGCCTGACAACAGGGTACCAGCACAATGTGCCGTGACTTCCGGTTCAGGGCAAACCGGATGGCGTCATCGGTAGCGGTGTTGCAGGCGTGCAGGGCGGTAACCACATCAATGCGTTCAGGCAACAGCGGCGAAGTTATGGAATCAGCCACTGATAAATTCAGGAACGACATGTGGTCGAAACCCGCACGTTGTGCCAGTTCGGTGGCACGCTGAACCAGATCTTCGCGGGTTTCAATGCTGTAAATATGTGAAGTGTCGTGCAGATGCTTGAAATAAAGATCGTACAGAATGAAGCCCAGGTAAGACTTGCCTGCACCATGATCGACCAGCTGAATGTCGGGGTGGTGTTGTTTGACATCATCGAGCAGCGGCTTGATGAAGTTGAACAGGTGATACACCTGCTTCAGTTTGCGGCGGCTGTCCTGGTTCATTTTGCCGTCGCGGGTCAGGATATGCAGGGCTTTGAGCAGTTCAACCGACTGGTCGGGGCGAATTTCGTAGGACGTAGCCATAAGTGTCAGGGCGATTCAGGGTAACTTTCTATTTTAGCGGGTGTTGATACAGCCGGTTTTTTTGCACCACTATGAGTCATCTTCAGTCATCTGGATGTTTTCGGGGTTTGTCCCTAAAAACAGCCTCTTTGACCATTTTCGAAAATATTGTTACCCAATGGAAATATAATGGGCGCCTTATCTAGCCTTCTGGCCCGGAAGGGGCCGTGCAATCGGGCAGGCTTTTGCGGCTGCACCCCTGATGACGTGGGTCGTTACGTGTACCTCTTTCAAACTTTAGTTGGAGCGTTTAATGAAGTGGTTCAATAACCTTAAGGTTGGCAGCAAGCTGATCGGGGGCTTTCTGGTCGTTGCCTTTATTGGTGGTGTCATTGGTGTTCAGGGTATTCTCAAAACCAGCCAAATGAGTGATCTGGCCACGGAAATGTACCAAACCGAAGCGATGGGTATTCGCCACGTTGCCGAGGTCAACATCGACATGCTGAACAGCAGTAATGCCCTGCGGGGCGCCATGATGGCATTTGACGATGCCGAGCGTGACCGCGAGTTGTACAACGTTGACCGGTATCTTGCTGAAGCGCTGGCTGAACTGGACCTGGCCAAAACCAAGTTTGTCACCGAGCAGGGCCGTGCCCTGATCGGTCAGGCGTACGATGGGCTGAAGGCCTATGAGGCGTCTGCGAAACGGGTGGGTCAAGAGTTGAAATCCGGTGACCTTATTGCTCATCGCAATGCTACCGAGATCATGAATGAAGAGGTGCGTCCGCTGATGGCGCGTGCCACTGAGCTTCTCAGCGAAGTGCTTGACCGTAAAACAGCCAATGCGGCGATGCTTAGCGCAAAAAGCGATGAGGTGTTCGAGCAGGTTCGTTTCATGCTGATTTTGCTGACTGTCGGCGGTGTGCTGGTCGGCATCATCATCGGTGTCTTGCTGACGCGCAGCCTGACAGCCGCCCTGGGCGGTGAGCCGGGCGATGCCGCGAAAGCCGCCGGTGCGATTGCCGCTGGTGATCTCAGCGCCAATATCGACGCCTCTCGTGCCAAGCCTGGCAGCATCATCTATGCCATGAAGCAAATGCAATCGTCGTTGCGTGAGGTGGTTGGTTCGGTACGTAACGCGACAGAAAGCATTTCGACCGGTGCTCACCAGATCGCGGTGGGCAATACCGATTTGTCGCAGCGCACTGAAGAGCAGGCGGCCAGCCTGCAGGAAACGGCGGCTTCCATGGAGCAGTTGTCCAGCACCGTCAAGTCCAACTCCGACAGTGCCAAGCGCGTTACCCAGATGGCCATGTCGGCCAGCAGCGTTGCCGGTCGCGGTGGCGAAGTGGTGGGTCAGGTCGTTGACATGATGAACGACATCAACCAGTCGTCACGCAAGATTTCCGACATTATCGGGGTGATCGACGGTATTGCCTTCCAGACCAATATTCTGGCCCTGAATGCGGCGGTTGAAGCCGCCCGAGCCGGTGAGCAAGGCCGTGGTTTTGCGGTTGTCGCTGGCGAGGTGCGTAGCCTGGCCCAGCGCAGCGCCGATGCGGCAAAAGAAATCAAAGTGCTGATCAGTGAAAGCGTGTCGCGGGTCGATGCCGGTAGTCAATTGGTCAGCGATGCAGGTACCACCATGGCTGACATCGTCACGCAGGTCAACAGCGTTACCGACCTGATCAAAGAAATTGATCGTGCTACTGACGAACAAGCCGCTGGTTTGTCGCAGGTCAATGTGGCCGTCAGCCAGCTTGACGAGGTTACCCAGCAAAATGCCGCTCTGGTTGAAGAGTCTGCGGCGGCGGCTGCCAGCTTGAACGACCAGGTTCAAGAACTGGTTCGGGCAATTTCGGTCTTCAAGGTGGATGATCACATGACCATCGACGGCGTGGCCACGCTGCGTCCCGACGTTCCCGCACGGGCGGCCTTGCCCAAGCGTAAAGCCCCCGCAGTAGCCGCTCCGGCTTCGGCACCGCGTGTGGCCGCCCCGGCCACAACGTCAAATGGTTCGTCTGATCATGCCTCGACATCGTCTGCGCCGGCAGGTTCAAAGGCGTCGGCTCATGCCGCACCGCGGGCCTCCAGAACAGAACCCGCACTGAAGCGTCCTGCGTTGTCGTCGGCACCCTCGTCAGGCCTGAAGTCAGGTGCCAAACCCGCGCCTAAGCCGCCTGTCGAAGACAAAGAAGATGACTGGGAAACCTTCTGATCGCGTGAGTGTGCATGCATAAAAAGCCGGGTTCTGTGCCAAGCAGAACCCGGTTTTTTTTGACTTGCTGGTCGTCAGGCCTTGCTTGATCGTCGTACCGGCAGGCTTCGTACCCGCTTCCCTGTAGCCGCGAAAATTGCATTGCACAGAGCCGGGGCAATCGGCGGAACCGGTGGTTCTCCCACTCCGCCGGGTGGCACATCAATGGCATTATTCACCAGGTGGGTACGAATAACCGGCGGTGCGGCACCATGACGCAGCACTTCGTAATCATGGAAATTGCCTTGCTTGACCCGGCCGTTTTCAAAGGTGATTTCGCTGTTCAGTGCCAGCGCCAGCCCCATGATGGCGCCGCCCTCAAGCTGGGCGCGGATGCGTTCCGGGTTGATTTGCGGGCCGCAATCAATGGCTGTATCGACCGCCAGCACATGCACGTCACCCTTGTCATTGACATGAACTTCAATGACGGCGGCGGCGTAGCTCATGAAGCTGTAGCAGAATGCCAGCCCCAGGCCATGGCCATCGGGTAGTTGGCGGCCCCAGCCGGCACCCGTGGCCGCTGCTTCAATGACGTCGCGCAGACGCCCGGTGTCGTAAGGGTAGCGTTCGGGGGATTCAGTGTAGTTCCAGGTGTCGGCCAGGGTATCGGGGTTGATCTTGCGAGGTGGCCCGATCAGGTCAAGGGCAAACTGTTTCGGGTCTTTGCCCGCCTTGTGGGCCAGTTCGTCAATGAAGCACTGGGCGGCAAAGGCATGCGGAATGTTGGCTACCGAACGGAACCAGCCGATACGGGCATGTGCGGGGACTGCAGCCGTTTCGATGCGCACATTCGGAATCGGGTAGGGCATGTTGATGGCCGACATGGCCGACTCAAATAACTGCTGACCTTGCGCACCTTGACTGAACAGCGAGGCAATGGTGGGTGCTGCCGAACGGTGCAACCAGGACTGTACCGTGCCTTTTTCGTCCAGTACGGCTTCCAGGTGTTCGACCGAAACCGTATGCAGGTAGCCATGTCGAATGTCGTCTTCGCGTGACCACATCACCTTGACCGGGGTGCCGGTCGGCATGGCTTTTGCAATGATGGCTGCTTCGTCGACATAATCGGGCTTTGACTTGCGGCCAAACCCGCCACCCAGCAACAGCACATTCACCTTGACGTTTTCCGGCTTGAGGCCCAGGCGTTTGGCCACGATGTCTTGCGCCAGTGGCGGGTTCTGAACGGAGGTCCAGACTTCGGCGCCGCCCTCGGTAATGCGTACCGTGGCCGATGGGGTTTCCATCGGGGCGTGCGCCAGATGGGGGATGTAGTATTCGGCGCTGACGCGGTTTGCTTCCGGAGCCTTGGCAAAGATCTGCACGGCATCACCCTGGCTGCGCATGACCTTGCCCGCTTTGCGTGCAGCCGATTCCAGGGTCTGCCGATAGGTGCCTGAGTCGTAGCCGGCGTTGGGGCCATCGTCCCATTCAAGCTCCAGTGCCTCGCGCCCTTGCATGGCGGCCCATGTATTGCGACCGACCACGGCTATGCCGCCCAGCGGCTGAAAGGCCGGGGCACCCGTGAACGCGGGAATTTCAACAACCTTCAAGACGCCGGGAAGCTTCAAGGCGGCGTCGGTGTTGAAGTGTTTGAGCGTTCCACCCACGACGGGCGGGCGTGCCACGACGGCATACACCATGCCCGGCAAATGCGCGTCAATGCCATACAGGGCCCGGCCTTTACCGATGTTGTCCAGATCAACCAGCCGGACGATGTCTTTACCGATGTAGCGGAACTGCCCGGGCGATTTCAGTGTCAGCGCGGCAGTATCGGGTACGGGTAGTTTCGCGGCATCGGCGGCCAGCTCACCAAAGGGCAGGGTGCGGCCGGACGGGATATGGCGCACCGCATGCAATTCGGCAGTTACCTCAGCGACAGGGACCGACCAGCGCGCGGCCGCAGCGGTTTCCAGCATATGGCGCGCGGCTGCGCCGACGCGCCGCATGGGGGCCAGGAAGTGACGCATGCTGCGCGAGCCGTCCACGTTCTGGTTACCGTATCGGGCTTCGTTGGCATCGGACTGGATCACTTTCACGCGCTGCCAGTCGGCTTCCATTTCGTCGGCCACGACCATGGGCAGGCTGGTGCGCACGCCGGTGCCCATTTCGGCGCGGTGGGCGATGATGGTGACCATACCGCTGGTGTCGATTGAAACAAAAGCCAACGGGTCATCCACTGTCCCGCCCGACATGCTGTCGGCGCCGAATTTTTGATCGGCCGGGTTAGCGCGGGCGTGGCGAATCAGGCCGTTGGCCCCGACGGCCAGCGTCAGGGTGGCAATGCCGGCTTGCAGGAAACGGCGTCGCGACAGTTTTTCAATGGTTGTCATAATTACGCCCCTTTGGCCAGTGTGTCAGCAGCTTGCCGGATGGCCTTGTGAATGCGCGGATAGGTGCCGCAACGGCAGATGTTGGCATTCATGGCTGAACGGATCTCGTCGTCGGACGGAGCAGGGGTCGTTTTCAGCAGGCTGACGGCTGACATGATCTGGCCGGCCTGGCAGTAACCGCATTGGGCGACGTTGTTTTCCACCCAGGCCTGTTGCACGATAGTGCCGACCGGGTCGGTTTCCAGCCCTTCGATTGTGGCAACATTGCGGCCAGCGGCATAGGCAACAGGCGTAACGCACGTGCGTACCGGCTGACCATCGACAAACGCCGTACAGGCGCCGCAAAGGGCCAGGCCACAGCCATACTTGGTGCCGGTCAGGCCCAGTTCGTCACGCAAGACCCATAGCAGAGGGGTGTCGTCGGGAACATCGATGTCTTTGGTTTGCCCGTTGATCTGGAGTTGTGTCATGGGGAAGTCCTGTTCTGGAAGTGTTAAGGCCTTTTAACAGCGCACTTGGAATTGAATAATAATGCTGATTATTCTGCGGCAAAAACAATGGAGTTACCCTTGTTTCAACGATTCGAGCGTCT
>JAAYID010000369.1 GCA_012744285.1 Alcaligenaceae bacterium | reverse complement strand
TGGTGATACCTTCCTGGGCGGTGAAGACTTCGACCAGCGCATCATCGACTACATTATCGACGAATTCAAGAAAGAAAGCGGCGTCGATCTGTCCAAAGATATCCTGGCCCTGCAACGCCTGAAAGAAGCCGCCGAAAAAGCCAAGATCGAACTCTCGTCCACGCAGCAAACTGAAATCAACCTGCCCTATATCACGGCAGATGCATCCGGTCCCAAGCACCTGGCCCTGAAAATTTCGCGTGCCAAACTCGAGGCCCTGGTGGAAGAGCTCATCGAGCGTACCATCGAGCCTTGCCGTATCGCGATCAAAGACGCGGGCGTGAAAGTGTCCGAAATCGATGACGTGATTCTGGTCGGCGGCATGACACGCATGCCCAAAGTTCAGGAAAAGGTCAAAGAGTTCTTCGGCCGTGAACCGCGTAAAGACGTCAACCCCGATGAAGCGGTAGCTGCAGGTGCAGCGGTACAGGGCTCGGTATTGTCCGGCGACCGCAAAGACGTTCTGTTGCTTGACGTGACACCGCTGTCGCTGGGGATTGAAACCCTGGGCGGCGTCATGACCAAAATGATCAACAAGAACACCACGATTCCTACCCGCTTCTCGCAGGTATTCTCGACAGCCGACGACAATCAGCCGGCCGTCACGATCAAGGTGTTCCAGGGCGAACGTGAAATCGCTGCCGGCAACAAGGCCTTGGGTGAGTTCAACCTTGAAGGCATCCCGCCATCGCCACGTGGTGTGCCGCAAATCGAAGTGACCTTCGACATCGATGCCAACGGTATCTTGCACGTGTCTGCGAAAGACAAGGGTACAGGCAAAGAGAACAAGATCACCATCAAGGCCAACTCGGGGCTTAGCGATGAAGAGATCGAGCGCATGGTCAAAGATGCCGAGGCGCACGCCGAGGAAGACCATCGCATTGCCGAGCTGGCGATGGCACGCAACCAGGCTGAAGGCCTTATTCACTCCACGCGCAAGTCGCTGGAAGAATACGGCAGCCAGCTCGATGACGCCGAAAAAGGTGCCATTGAAAGCGCCATCAAAGAGCTCGAAGAGGTCTTGAAAGAAGGCGAGAAAGACGCTATCGACGCCAAGGTCGAGGCCCTGACGACGGCAGCCCAGAAATTGGGTGAAAAGATGTATGCCGATATGCAGGCCAAGGCTGCTGCGCAGGGTGGTGCAGAAGGCGCTACCGGCAAGCCTGCCGATGACAACGTTGTTGACGCGGACTTCAAAGAAGTGAAGCGCGACCAGTAAGGTCTGACCTTGTTGGTCAAGGCCCGGTTTCTGGTCTTTACCGGAAATCGGGCGTTCTTATTCATGTACACGCAAGGCGTCGTAGCGACGCACTGAACAATTATGGCAAAACGCGATTTTTACGAAATTCTGGGCGTAGGCAAGAACGCGACCGATGACGAACTGAAAAAGGCTTATCGCAAACTCGCGATGAAGTACCACCCTGACCGTAATCCGGACAGCAAGGAAGCCGAAGAAAAGTTCAAAGAGGTCAAAGAGGCCTACGAGATCCTGAGTGACGAAAGCAAGCGCGCTGCCTACGATCGTTTCGGGCATGCCGGCGTTGATCCCAATGCGGCCGGAGCCGGTGGCATGGGAGGTATGGGCGGTGCCGGCTTTGCCGATGCCTTCGGTGACATCTTTGGCGAGATTTTTGGCGGTGGCGGTGGTGGTGGCCGTCGGGGTGGTCCGCAAGTGTATCGGGGCGCCGACCTCAAATACACGCTCGACATCACGCTTGAACAGGCGGCTAACGGTTTTGACACTGAAATCCGTGTGCCCAGCTGGGAAAATTGCGATACCTGCAAAGGGTCTGGCGCCAAACCCGGCACCAAGCCCCAGACATGCCGCACCTGTGGCGGTAATGGTGCCGTTCGCATGCAGCAGGGCTTTTTCAGTGTCCAGCAAACCTGCCCGACGTGTCATGGCAGCGGCCAGGAAATTACCGACCCCTGTGCAGCGTGTGATGGCGTGGGTCGCATTCGCAAGAACAAAACCTTGCAGGTCAAGATTCCGGCCGGTATTGATGATGGCATGCGCATTCGCTCGGCCGGTAACGGCGAGCCAGGTGTTAACGGTGGGCCTCCGGGTGATCTGTATGTTGAAATCCATCTCAAGCCCCACCCGATTTTCCAGCGCGATGGTGAAGACCTGCATTGCGAGTTGACCATTCCGTTCACGACGGCGGCACTGGGCGGCGATATCGAGGTGCCCACCCTGTCGGGCAAGGGGTCCATCACGATTCCCGAAGGCACGCAAACCGGGAAAACATTCCGGTTGCGCGGCAAAGGCGTCAAAGGGGTGCGTTCAAGCTATCCGGGTGACCTGTATTGCCACGTTGTCGTCGAAACGCCAGTGCGGCTTACTGAAGACCAGAAAAAACTGTTGCGTCAGTTTGAGGCTTCGTTGAATCAAGGGGGCGAAAAGCACTCTCCCAAAAGCGATTCATGGACGGACAAAGTCAAAAGTTTTTTCAGCTGATGCGGCGTAAGGCGGCGTCGCACAGGTCCGATTCCTGAACGCCTGTTTCCAAAAAAACTGCCCGGGCTCGTTGATGAGCCCGGGCAGTTTTCATTGGACAAGGCACGTTCCGGATAGGGTCTTGGATAGCCGTCATGGCGGTTGACGATAATGGCTGATCCGTGTTCAGGTGAACATTGATCAGCCATTGATGCCTCTCAGCGGCTTTCGAAATCGCCGGCAAACGCGGCGCTGAAGGCGTCAGGTTTCAGGTAGGTGCGCAGTGCACGGTTCACGTCATCGGCCGTCATGTTCTGCAAGATGTCATCTACCCTGGCCGACCATGCGAAGGTGCGGCCCTCTTGCAGGTAGTTCATCCAGACGGCAGACAGGGTGTCGTCATCGCTGCGGTTAAGGCGACGCAGATTCATGAGCGCCTGAGTGGCTTCCTGGACGTCTTCCTGGGTAAAGCCGTCTTGCAGGGCTTTGCCAAGCTCTTCGTGCAGTGCCGTCTTGAAGCGTTCGGCGTTTTCGGGGGCCAGAATACCGGAAATACCCCATGCCCCGGAGGGTTCGTAGGCCGACGCACTGACGTTCGAGCCCACCCCATAAGAAATACCTTCCTGAACCCGGATGCGTTCCCAGAGCCGTGAGCGGTTGGAGCCACCCAGCAAATAGTTGGCGACATACAAAGCGTGATAGTCGGGGTTGTCATCTTGCAGGCTGAGCGGCAGGGTGGCCATGTACACGGCATTGGCTTTGTCCGGGGTGTTCAAGGTGAGCAAGACCGGCTTGATTTCCCGGTAGGGGTTGTCGAGCCTGACGTAGGCCGGTGCCTTTTTCCACTGATCGAAACCTTTGGTTAATGCACTGCGCACCGCTTCCGGGTCAAATGCACCGACTGCTGTGAACTTGAGGGCGCCCGTACCATAAAAACGCTGATGGAACTGAACCAGATCGTCCTGCGTCAAGGCCTGCAATTCGTCGAGGCTTTCAGTGAAGGTGGGTGTATAGCGCGGGTCAGTTTGTGGCCACGGGTTGTCATAGCGGGCCAGCGCCTGCGATGCCAGGGTGCCGGGCTCGGCAATGGCACTGCCAATTGATGTGGCGACCTGGGTTTTCCAGGTGTCCAGCTCTTCCGCCGGAAAAGCGGGCTCACGCAAGAGATGCGCGACCAGTTCAATGACAGCGGGAAGGTTGTTGTCGGGGGCTGAAATGTCGGCAACAACGTTGCCGGCGCCTCCGCCCAGACTCAGGTCGGCTTCGAGTTCGATCAGGCGATCCTGGATATCCTGGCGCGAGAGTTTCAGCGTACCGTGGTCAAGCAGGGAGGCGACGGCACTTGAGGCCATGCGCTGGCCCTGAAGGGACTCGGCATTGCCGAACTGCATCAGCAGGCGGGCTTCTGCACGGTTGCCTCGGGTAGGTTTGGGCAACAGGGCCAGTTCGATTGATGTGCCATCGGCCAGTGCCAGCGGCGCCCGCAGGGTTTGGGCGTCGATGGCTGCCGGACTGGAATCAAAGGCGGCCACATCGGCAGTGGTGGCGCGCCCGGTGTAATCATTCAGCAGGCGTGCGGGTTCGGCCTGGGTGGGAAGTGGCGCGCGTTGTGGTGCGGGTGTCGGGAGATACAGCCCTTCAGTGCGGTTGTCGGGCACCAGGTACTGTGTGGCAAGACGCTGGACGTCGTCAAGAGACGTCTTTTCCAGCTGGTCACGCTGCCAGAAGAACAGACGCCAGTCCCCCAGTGCACTGGCTTCCGACAGGGCGGCGGCCAGGTGCGCCGGGTCGGCATGGATTTGTGACCACTGGGTCAGGCTGCGTGCCTTGACGCGGTCCAGTTCCTGTTGGGTGAACGGTGTGTTCGCAATATCGGCCAGCACGGTATTCAGGGCGTTCAGAGCCGGGTAGGGATCCATGCCTGTTTCAAGCTGGGCGCCAAACAGGGCGTAGCCGGGTTGACGCATGCCACGGGCGTAGCCAAACGTCCGTGCGGCCAGCTTCTGGTCGACCAGGGCTTTGTAGAGCCGGCCCGATGGAACGTCGGCCAGGATGGACGTGCCAAGATCAAGGGCTACAAATTCGGGGCTGGCTGCCGGGGGGATATGGTACTGGGTGACTACCAGGGGTGTGCCGCCATTGCGGCGAACCACAACACGTCGCTCGCCTTCCTGTACCGGTTCGATTGTGTATTCGGGAGGGAGCTGTCGTGCAGGGCGTGCGACGTCTTTAAAGGCATCGGCAATGGTGGCCAGTGTTTCGGCCGGGTTGAATTTGCCCGAAACGATCAGGATGGCATTGTCGGGCTGATAGTACTGGCGGTAAAACGCCCGTAATTGTTCGATATCGACATTTTCGACATCAGAGCGCGCACCGATGGTGTCCTTGCCGTAGTTGTGCCACTGATAGGCAATGGCCTGGGCTTTCTGCATGACGGTCTGGAAGGGGTTGTTTTCCCCGGCTTCCATTTCGTTGCGAACCACCGTCATTTCGGCGTCGAGGTCTTTGCGTGAAATGGTGGCGTTGACCATGACGTCGGCCTGCCAGCGAAGATACCAGTCAAGAAGTGCAGGGTCGGCCGCGAACGAAGCGAAGTAATTGGTGCGGTCTTCCGAGGTGGTTCCGTTGGCACGCAGGCCACGTTTGGAAAACTCGCCCAGGGCATTGGGCAGCGACGGGGTGCCACGGAACAGCATGTGTTCAAGCAGGTGAGCCATGCCTGTTTCACCGTAGTTTTCATGACGCGAACCGACCAGATAGGTCATGTTGACGGTCACCGAGGCTTTGGCGTCATCGGGGCTCAGCAACACCTTCAGCCCGTTGGGCAGGGTGAACTCATGGGTACCTTCGACAGAGGGCCCCGCACTGACGCCAGCGGGCAGCGCCCAGGCGGGTGTCGATGTGGCCTGTGCCGGCTCTTTGGCGGGTGCCGCAGCCGTTGCGTCTGTGACGGTTGCAGTCTCGGTGACAACGGTGGTTTGTGTCGATGTACTTGTGGCGTTGCGGGCATGACTTATCCCCGGCAAGTTACCCAGGATGAGACTGGTCAGGCACAGCGTCAGCAGTCCGTTTCGCAGGCGGTATTCAAGGCGTGATTCAGACATCAGATAATTTCCGTTGAGGTTATTTGGACAGGTGGCGCATGGCGTGTTCCAGCCCGCTGACGGTCACGCTGTACATGTGGTCGTGCATCAGGTTCTTGATAATGGCGATGGACTGCCGGTAGGGCCAGTAGCCTTCGGGTTCCGGATTCAGCCAGACCGATTTCGGCCAGTGGTCCAGTAACCGTTGCAGCCATGCGGCGCCCGTTTCTTTGTTGTGATGCTCAACCGAGCCCCCGGGGTGCAGTATTTCGTAGGGGCTCATGGTGGCATCACCCACCAGGATCAGGCGCCAGTCATCGTTATAACGACGTAAGACATCCCAGGTTTCGAAACGTTCAGCATGACGCCGGTTGTTGTTCTTCCAGAGGTACTCGTAGGGGCAGTTGTGGAAATAGAAGACTTCGAGGTGATGAAATTCACTTCGAGCAGCCGCGAAAAGCTCTTCAACACGCTGGATATGGTCGTCCATGCTGCCCCCCACATCAAGCAGCATGAGCACTTTCACCGCGTTATGGCGTTCGGGAACCATGCGAAGGTCAAGAAACCCGGCATTTTTGGCGGTGTGGCTGATCGTGTCGTCCAGATCCAGCTCCAGCTCGGCCCCTTCGCGGGCAAAACGTCGCAGGCGCCGCAAAGCCATCTTGAAATTGCGCGTACCCAGTTCCTGGGTGTCGTCATAATCGCGAAATTCACGTTTTTCCCAGACTTTGACTGCCGTTCTGTTGCCTGCCGAAGGACCGCCCACGCGGATGCCTTCGGGGTGGTAGCCGCCATGGCCGAATGCCGAGGTCCCGCCAGTACCGATCCACTTGTTGCCGCCGGCATGACGCTCTTTCTGCTCTTCAAGCCGTTTTTTGAACAATTCCATCAGTTTGTCCCAGCCATGTTTTTCAATGGCGGCTTTTTCTTCGGCAGACAGGTGTTTCTGGAATTCCTTGATCAGCCAGTCGAGCGGAATGTCTTTGCCCAGTGGCAAACTGGCTTCAAGCTTTTGGTAGAACTCGCCAAAGGCCTGATCGAACCGGTCGAACAGGGTTTCGTCCTTGACCAGTGTCATGCGCGACAGATGATAAAAATCGTCGAGTGTGGGCGGCATGACATTACTTTTCAGGGCCTGCAGCAAAGTCAGGTATTCGTTGACAGACACCGGCAGGCGGTGGTTGCGCAGATGGTAGAAAAAGTCCAGCAGCATGTCGGTTTCCGGACGTTAGCGACGGCCGGCGCGGGCAATGGCGGCCAGGCGTTGCAGCAGGGTCAGATCTTGCTCGTTCTTCAGCAGGGCACCGGCCATGACGGGCAGGTCCTGGTCAGGGCGCACGATATCGTCAGCGCTGAGCGATTCGTTCATCAGCAAGCGGAGCCAGTCAAGAAACTCGGAGGTGGATGGCTTTTTCTTCAGGCCCGGGGCGTCGCGCAAGGCAAAGAAAGTCTCAAGTGCCGCGGCCAGCACATCGCGACGGATGTCAGGGTAGTGGACATTGACGATATCTTGCAGTGTGTCCCGGTCAGGGAAGCTGATGTAATGGAAAAAGCAGCGCCGAAGGAATGCGTCGGGCAGGTCCTTTTCGTTGTTTGATGTAATGATGATCAGTGGGCGATGCCGGGCCTTGATGGTTTCACGGGTTTCGTACACATGGAATTCCATCTGGTCCAGTTCGCGCAGCAAGTCATTCGGGAATTCAATGTCGGCTTTGTCGATTTCGTCGATCAGTACGACGCTGGGCTGTTCCGCCTCGAAGGCCTGCCAAAGCACGCCCTTGACGATATAGTTGGCGATGTCATGCACCTTGTCATCGCCCAACTGCGAGTCGCGCAGACGCGAAACCGCATCGTATTCGTACAGCCCCTGGTGCGCTTTGGTGGTTGATTTGATGTGCCACTGCAGCAAGGGGCGCCCCAGTGCCGCAGCCACTTCTTCGGCCAGCATGGTCTTGCCTGTACCGGGTTCGCCCTTGATCAGCAAGGGCCGTTGCAGGGCCAGTGCGGCATTTACGGCAAGCTTCAGGTCGTCGGTTGCAACGTAACGGTCGGTGCCGGTAAAGCGTTGTTCGGCAGGGGCAGGTACAGCGGCTTTCATGGACATATTCCGTATTAAAATGGTCGGTTGGAGATAACGGCGCGCGATCAATAGCGATCCTTGCAACAATTATCGTACAATCCAACGGTTCGTCGGTCACCTGTGCAGGTGAGCGGCCTTTTATTTACCGCCAAACAAGAGCTACTATGAAGTTGCGAACAAATTTCAAGCGCACTCTGTCTGCGCTAGCCGTTACGGCAACCTGTGCGTTCGTGGGTCAGGCCCACGCAGCCGATGCGGCTACCGTTGGCGATGCCAAAGCCGCCGTAAATAAAGTGTCCATGTGCATTGGTTGCCATGGCATCAAAGATTACAAAGCCAGCTTCCCCGAGGTCTACCACGTTCCCAAAATCGCGGGTCAAAACGCTGAGTACATTGTTGCCGCCTTGAAAGAATATGCCAGCGGTGCGCGCAGCTTCCCCACCATGGAAGCCATCGCAAAAAGCCTGTCCGAACAAGACATGGCTGATCTGGCCGCGTACTACGCCAATTCAAAATAATCGGGGGCGACAATGAAAAAATTCACACTGGCCCTTTTGGGTTCTGTCCTGTTTGCTGCGGGTGCTGCCCACGCCGCTGATCTGGCTGCTGGCAAGGCGGCGTTCGAAAAATTCAATTGCGCCAGCTGTCATGGTGCTGATGCCAAAACATCGCTAATGCCGGCTTACCCCATTCTGGCGGGTCAGCATGCGTCATACCTCGAACACGCCTTGAAGGCTTACAAGCGTGGTCAGGCAGGTGCGCCTGCAACAGCGAATGTGCGCAAGAACGCCATCATGGGTGGCATGGCTGCGCCGCTGTCCAACACAGACATCAAAAACATTGCGGCCTGGCTGGCTTCTTTGCCATCACCGCTTGAAATTCGTCAGTAAGTTTCCGGTCGTGGTCGCCAATGGGGAAAGGCGGTTTTAACCCCCTGCGGTAACTTCAGACAAAAAAGCAGGGCCCGGGTGTTTTCCCGGGCCCTGCTTTTTTTAGCGCTGAAGCCTGAATCCGCTGTGGTTATTTATCGGGACCCTCTGGTTTTGCACGGGCGCAAGAACTGCGAATCGCTAAAGGATGTCAGACGTGGACAATGTATGTGCGTTGCAAACGGCTCCGGTAATTCAGGCATGACGGCTGGTGCGTCGACGGATCAGGTCAAGGTAGATGTCGTTGCTGAACGGAGTGCCCAGGCGTTGGGCTTCCCAGACTACCTCGCCCAGACATTCCATGATTTCGTGAGCCGCGTCATGCGGACCAATGCGCTGCGCCAGAGCATCGTGTGCAGCCCGAACCCCCGGTGGTTGGTCAACCGACAATTGCTCTGAAATGGCCAGATGCATGGAAAGGTGCAAGAACGGGTTGGTCTGGCCAGCCTCTACGGTGTAGTCGGCATTCAGCGCATCGGGGCGCTCGAGTTCGGCATGATATTCCGGGTGCTGCAGGATCCAGTCGACAGCCATGCTTTCAAGCGGGCTGAGCAGCGTATGTTGCCGGTGTTTTTGCCAGGCCTCGCAAAAGAACTGACGAACCTGTTCACGGGAAGGATTGAATAACATGGGTGCCGGGGGGTGAAAAGCAAGGCTTCATTTTATCGTTATGGCCGCAGTTGTGTTTGTGTGTGCCAGACAGGGTAACAAGTCGGCGGCTCGCGTGTCCGAAAGGGTTTCGGTTTTGTTTGCCATGGCACTTATCGCCGGTTGACAATAGCCAATAAGGGCAAGCACACAATGTGTGAGGTTACCGCACATTGTGCGGGCGGCGACCTGACCCTTCATGATCAGTTGAGGCCCGTTTTGGGCCAGAGACAATTTTTCAAACTCGAGGAGACAGCGTGGACAAACAGCGCGTTTTAATTACAGCCGGAGCTTCCGGTATTGGTCTGGCCATTGCACGTGCATTTCATGCGCGCGGGGCCCGTGTTTATGTCTGTGATATCGACGAGGCGGCCCTGGCTGCATTGCAAACTGCGTTGCCGGGTGTACACACTGCCCTGTGCGATATCGGCAGCCGGGCTGAAATCGAAAAGATGGTTCCTGACGCTGCTGTGCGGTTGGGCGGCATTGATGTTCTGGTCAATAACGCGGGTATTCCCGGGCC
>JAAYID010000368.1 GCA_012744285.1 Alcaligenaceae bacterium | reverse complement strand
TTGCTGGACATTGGCCTGCATGGAGGCTTCAAAAAAACTGTAGGTGTTGCGCCCCGAGCTTTTGGCATGATGACGGGCCGCATCGGCCTGGGCCAGCACGTCGGACCGTACGGTTGCGTTGTCAGGGCACAAGGTAATGCCGACACTGGCCGAGACATGAATCTCGTGCCCCACCAGATGGAACGGCTTCTTGATGAACGACAGGATCTTGTGGGCCTGCGTCGCGGCCTCAGCCGGATCATCAACCGCCATTATCAGGATGAATTCATCGCCGGCCAGCCGCGCCAGCGTGTCGTGGCCACGCATTTGTGACTGCACCCGATGCGTCACCTCGAGCAACAGGCGATCCCCCACATGATGGCCATAGGCATCGTTGATGACGCGAAAACCATCCAGATCGAGCATCAGTACCGCAAAATGGCCGCCATCGCGACGCACTTTCTCAAGGGCGCGATCGAGGTGACCTTCGAGCAAAGTCCGGTTGGGCAAACCGGTCAAGGCATCGTGCACCACCAGATGATGCAGTTTGCCCAGCCCCGAACGCACGGCCCCCCCGACGCCCCATTGGGAACGAACCTCGAACAAAGAGACCAATAATGTGGCGGCCAGGATGACAACAGTGGCAAGGATAATCAGCGCGGTCAGGCTTTGCCGATGAAAACCGGTAACGGCCGACGCGGAAACACTGTGTTCCGGAAACTGGGCCGCAACCATGGCCGCATAATGCATGCCTGCAACGGCCAGGCCCATAAGAGCCCCGGCCACCACACGACATCGCCAACGCTGGCGCTGGTAAAGGTTGTGAGGGTAAAAAGCAACCCAAAGCGAGGCCGCAGCGGCCAGCCAGGCCACCAGAACCGAAAGCCCGACCCACAACGGACTATAGGTGATGCCGGGTTGCATGCCCAGGGCACACATGGCCATAAAATGCAGCCCGACAATGCCTGCGGCAAAAAGCCCACTGGACACCGCAAGCCGTGGCCACTGCACATTGGGGTGACACACCACACCGTAGCCCGCCATTGACGTGCATACCGCAAGCAGAAACCCGCCACCCACCAGCACAGGGTCATAACCCAGCGGGATTGGCAAACTGAACGCCAGCATGCCTACAAAGTGCAGGGACCAGATACCCAGACCCAGCACGAGTGCCCCGCCGACAAGCCACCCCGACGCCTGGGTACCCCGCGCGGAAGCCACCCGGGAAGCCATATCGAGTGACGTGTAGCCAGCCAGCATGGCCACAACCACGGACCACAACACCAGCGAAAAGTTATAACTGCCTACCAGCATTGTTTATTGCTTCAGACCTGTCGCCTGTAAACCATGCAACCGGAACGACACCGGAAAGGGCCATTCGGAAACGATAGCTGGACGAAAAAAAAGCCGCCGGACAGGCGGCCATGCCAAATCAGCATGCCCGACATTTGCCGGCAGCGGGTGGAACCAAACGCCCGCACCCGGCAAACGGCCAGGGCAGCCGCTGCTTATGCCGTGGTATGCAGTTGCGTACCGACCATACCCGAGGTCGCCAGCTTGGGCGGTGCTGGAGGGACGATTTCCTGAACCAGTTTCGCCTGTGAATCGAGCGATTTACGCAACAACAGCATCTGTTGCTCTTGTTGAGCTGTGGCACCTTCGAGGGCGATGGCGGTATTGACTACAGCTTCGACGGACAGATCCATGACGATATCCTTTAAAGTAGGCGTTTTTTCATTGTAGGTAAATCCATGAGAAACGTAAAGGCGACGGCAACCGACCCTGCACGTTCCGAACGTAACCCCGGCCACGACACCAATGCGATTGAGCACGTGCTGGCCGGACCGATCCTTCGTCGTCTTGAAGCCCGACGTATCGTATTCTGGCTGGCGACCCGTAACCCTTGTGCGTTACGTCTGTCTCTCGACTTCACCGATGCCGAAGGGGTCGGGCATACCGCCGAAATCGACCTGTTGAATGGCACCAGTCAGCATGAAATCCGTGTGGGAGACCAATGCATCATCCAGCTGATAGACATTGAACTGGATACCGCCTTGCCCGCCGACACCCGGATTGCCTATGATTTTCTGTGGCGTCTGTCCGAGGGTGATGACTGGCACAGCACCGCCGCTGAAGACCCCGGGCTTTGCATGCCAGGGCAAACCCGGCCGGCCTTTGTACTGCGCAGCCGCCTCGACCGGATTCTTCATGGGTCGTACCGCAAGCCGCATCTTTGGCAAATCACCAGCAGCGGCAGCCATTGACGGCTGGACGCAAGCCCTGGACTGGTTTGCCCGGCACCTGAAATAACCGGACTATGGCACACCCTGAACCGGGAGTGCCTCAAACGACAACCGAAAGGCCAGCGCCAGCAGGGTCAAAACAAGCACGGGTAACGTCAACACGACCCCTACCCTGAAGTAATAGCCCCAGGTAATGATCATGCCGCGCCGTGACAGCACATGCAGCCACAGCAACGTGGCAAGACTGCCGATCGGCGTCATTTTCGGGCCCAGGTCACTGCCCACCACATTGGCAAACACCATCGCTTCACGCACCACCCCCTGGGCGGCACTGGCATCCACCGACAAGGCGCCGATCAATACGGCCGGCAAATTATTCATGAATGCAGAAAGCACCGCGACCAGCAACCCTGTTCCCAATGTGGCAACCCACAACCCCTGTGCAGCCAACTGGTCCAACACAGCGGTCACCCAGTGGGTCAGCCCCGCATTGCGCAAGCCATACACCACCAGATACATGCCCATCGAGAACACCACGATATGCCAGGGTGCGGTACGCAGGATCTGACGGGGGTTGATGACCGGGCTGCGTGCGGCAACCACCAGCAAGACGGCTGCCCCCAGCGCGGCGACGACGCTGACCGGCACGCCCAGGGGTTCGAGCCCGAAAAAGCCAGCCAACAGCAACGCCAGCACACACCACCCGGCGCGGAACACCACACGATCGCGGATAGCGGACGACGGTACCCGCAAGTGGTCAAGCGCATAGGTGACGGGAATATCCTTGCGAAAAAACAGCATCAGCACCAATAGCGAGGCAGCCACCGCCACCAGATTGACCGGCACCATCACGGAAGCGTAGCGTACGAAACCGATATTGAAATAATCGGCCGAGACAATATTGACCAGATTGGACACCACCAGCGGCAGGCTGGCCGTATCGGCAATGAAGCCGGCGGCCATCACATAGGCCAGCGTTGCCGCCGGGGAAAAGCCCAGCGCCATCAACATCGCCATGACAATCGGCGTCAAAATAAGCGCTGCGCCATCGTTATTGAATATGGCCGTAACCACTGCGCCCAGCAACACCATCAAGACAAACAGGTAGCGTCCCCGGCCACGCCCCCAGCGCCCCATATACAGCGCGGCCCACTCGAAGAACCCTGCAGCGTCCAGCACCAGGCTGATGATGACCACGGCAATGAAACTGCCGGTGGCATTCCAGACAATCGACCAGACCACCGCGATATCGGCAACGCTGACACTGCCTGTCAGCAAGGCTACCAGGGCGCCTGCACAGGCACTCCAGCCAATGCCCAAACCACGTGGCTGCCAGATCACCAGCGTGAGTGTCACCAGGAAAACAGCCGTCGCAAGCCACATGATCAGGTCGGACGGTATTGTTTGAGCCAGTCGATAACGGCGGCCTGATCGCCACTGAAAACAATACGATCGCGTTTGCGCTCGCGCTGCGACGCATACATCGGGTCGTAGTAATCGTTCAGCAACGAACGTATCCAGTCACGATGCAATGCCATTTCACCCTGGCCGGCATGGCTCGCCAGGGCCGTATCAAGCTGGCTGGCGATACGCGCATAGCGTTCGTGACCCAACCGCTTGACGATGTTTTTCAGGCTCTGGCGCAGACGTTCGGCAAAGCGGGCAAAGCCGTCGTCAGGCCCATAAACCGCCTGGAATTCGGCCGCCAGGCTAACGACATAATCGCGCAAAATGCGTTCAACCCGCGCCTCAAAGCTGTCTTCCAGCCACACGACCGGAAATGCCTGCATGGCCTGATGCAGGGGCAGCGGCAAGGCACAGCTTCCGATCAGCCGGCTTTCATCTTCCAGGGCAAACGAGGTCTGCCCACGGGCCTGACGCTGCAACAGGTCGATGACCAGACGGTTTTCGAAATCGATTTGCGCGGGTTGAATATGTACGCGTTTGCCAAAGCTGGAGCCGCGATGATTGGCCAGACCTTCGAGGTCAACAGCGTTGTCGAGCGCATGCAGCACGTCGGTTTTGCCTGAACCGGTCAGGCCGCCCACAACGATGAAACGGCATTCGGCCAAGGACTGCTCAAGAGCTTCCAGCAACCAGGTACGCATGGCCTTGTAGCCGCCGACAATGCGCGGGTACGCAATACCCGCTTCGGTTTTCAGCCACTCTTGGGCAATACGCGAACGCAAGCCACCGCGAAAGCAATACAGATACCCGTCGGGGTTGGCCCGGGCAAAAGCGGCCCACTGTGCAATGCGCTGGGCCTTGGTGTTGCCACTGACCAGTTGATGACCCAGTGCAATGGCCGCGTCCTGCCCTTTTTGCTTGTAGCAGGTACCGACCTTCTGTCGCTCGATGTCATTCATAAGCGGCAGGTTGACCGCCCCCGGAAACGACCCGCGCGCAAACTCGACAGGCGCCCGAACATCCATCAGCGGTACGCCGCTGACGAAAAGGGTACGGAAATCTTCGGTATTGGGACGCATGATCTGGACGCTCGGCAATAAGAGATGCGGCGCGGCGTTCAGGCCAGCACCACACCGTGGCTGCCTCGCTGGGCCATATGGCCCAAAGGGGTCAGATCAAGCCCCAGTGAAGCGGCCACGGCAAGGAATTCGCCATTGCCTTCAGGGCTGACGGCCACCAGCAAACCGCCACTGGTTTGCGGATCGCACAACAGGTGTTTCTGGTCATCGGACAAGGCGGCCACCCCATGACCATAACTATCAAAGTTACGCAAGGTACCTCCGGGCACACACCCCTGAGACAGGTAATAGTCGACCCCGTCGATACGCGGCACGGCGTCGGCCTTGATATGGGCCGTGAGACCGCTGCCATCGGCCATTTCCAGCAAATGCCCCAGCAAACCAAAGCCGGTGACGTCCGTCATGGCCTTGACGCCGTCGAGCCGCCCGAAATGCAACCCCGGCACGTTCAAGGTACACATCAGGTCGCGCGCAACGCCCACATCGGCCTGACGCAGTTTGCCCTGCTTTTCAGCCGTTGTGAGGATACCGATGCCCAGCGGCTTGGTCAGGTACAGCAGGCAACCCTCGGTGGCCGTGTCATTGCGCTTGAGCTGGCGCCGGTTGACCAGGCCAGTGACCGCCAGGCCGAAAATGGGTTCAGGCGCGTCAATCGAATGCCCGCCCGCCAGCGGAATGCCGGCGGCATCGCACACGGCCCGGCCGCCACGCACGACCTCGCGCGCAACTTCAGGCGGCAGCACATTGACCGGCCAGCCCAGAATGGCAATGGCCATCAGCGGCTTGCCCCCCATGGCATAAATATCGCTGATGGCATTGGTTGCCGCCACGCGCCCGAAATCAAACGGGTCATCGACAATGGGCATGAAAAAGTCAGTCGTGGACACCACACCCTGTTCGTCATCAATACCATAGACTGCGGCGTCATCGCGCGAGGCATTACCCACCCACAACTGCGGGTCGAGATTCTGCGCGCCACTGCCCGCCAGAATGACATCAAGCACTTTGGGGGAAATTTTGCACCCGCAGCCGGCGCCGTGGCTGTACTGGGTAAGACGAATAGGTTGCGACATATCAGGACCTGAAGACGGGTAATGCACGGTAAGCGCCGACCTTATGCTTGAGCGCAAGGACGGCAGCAACGGAACCATGATTTTAACCGCCCTGAAGGATCGCGCCCCGACGTCATGACCCCAGATACGCCCGTTGCACGGCCGGATCGTCACGCAGTTGTGCCGCCGACCCCTCGCCCACAATGCGCCCGGTTTCGATCAGGTAGCCGCGATCGGCGATTTCAAGGCTGAGCTTGGCATTTTGCTCGACCATCAACACCCCGACGCCCAGATCACGCACGCTGGCGATGGCCCGGAACAACTCCTGACACATCAGGGGTGACAAGCCGAGCGAAGGCTCGTCAAGCAACAATACCCGGGGGGCTGACATCAGGGCACGCCCCACCGCCACCATTTGCTGCTCGCCACCGCTCATGGTGCCAACGCGCTGGTTCAGGCGCTCGGCCAGACGGGGGAACAGTTCGAGAATGCGCTTGAGATTCTGTGCCTCGGCAGGCCGTGCACGCCGCGTCAGAGCCCCCAGTTGCAGGTTTTCACGAACGGTCAGGTCGACAAACACCCCTCGCCCCTCAGGCACCAGTGCCAGCCCATGCTCGACAATATGGTGCGGCGGCAACGACAGCAATTCGATGCCGTCCAGTTTCGCGCTGGCGCCGGGCAAGGGTGCAAGCATCCCCCCCAACGCCCGCAACATGGACGACTTGCCTGCACCATTCGCACCCAGAATGACAACCATTTCACCTTCGTTGACGGTAAGACCCACATGATCAAGCGCCTGATGCTTGCCATAACGAACCGATAACTGACTGACTTCAAACATGGGGCGCTCCGAGATAGGCACTGATCACTTCTTCCTGGGCCAGTACGGCGGCCGTTTCGCCCTCGGCAAGCTTGGTGCCGGCAAACATGACCACGCAACGGTCGCACAATGCCCGCACCGCATCCATCACGTGCTCGACCAGAATGATGGTCAACCCTTGCGCGCGCAAATCGCGGATCAGGGCAATGCCCACTTGCAGCTCGGTCGGATTCAGCCCGGCCAGCCACTCATCCAGCAACAGAAGCCGGGGCTTGAGCGCCAGGGCCCGTGCCAGTTCCAGACGTTTCTGGTCAATGTAGGTCAGGTCACCGGCCGGCGTTTCGGCAACTTCCGACAACCCGACAACCGACAGCAACTGCATGGC
>JAAYID010000367.1 GCA_012744285.1 Alcaligenaceae bacterium | reverse complement strand
GGTCATGTGCATGCTCATCATGACCATGCGGGCCACCCAGAAGAAAATGATGTCAAAGCCGGTGACCAGCACGCTGGAGGGCAGATAGCGGGCCAGGTCAGGTGTTTGTTCAGGCCAGCCCAGATCAGTGAAGGGAACCAGCGCCGACGAGAACCAGGTGTCCAGCACATCGTTGTCGCGGTTCAGCGGGCCGTTGACGCCAGCGGCGCGGGCTTTTTCAAGGGCCTCGGCTTCATTGCGGGCCACGAAAATCTGGCCGTCTTCGCTGTACCAGGCCGGAATCTGGTGCCCCCACCATAACTGGCGCGAAATGCACCAGTCCTGGATCTTTTCCAGCCACTGGTTGTAGGTTGTCGTCCAGTTTTCAGGGCAGAACTGCACGCGGCCGTCTGCGACGACCTCAAGGGCGACCTCGGTGATGCTCTTGCCGGGGTGGATGGTGCCTTCGGGGGCCGGTTTGCTCATGGCCACAAACCACTGGTCGGTCAGCATGGGCTCGATCACGGTTTGGGTGCGGTCGCCACGCGGCACCATCAGTTTGTGCGGCTTGACATGGCGCAACAGCCCCTGGGCTTCCAGGTCGGCCACGATGGTCTTGCGCGCCTCGAAGCGATCAAGGCCCTGATATACAGCAGGTGCATTTTCATTGATTTTGGCGTCAAGCGACAGAATGCTGATCTGCGGCAGGCTGTGACGCTGGCCAACCGCATAGTCGTTGAAGTCATGGGCAGGGGTCACCTTGACCACACCGGTGCCGAACTCGCGGTCGACGTAATCGTCGGCAATGACGGGGATCTGGCGGTTGCACAAGGGCAGGTGAACAAACTTGCCAATCAGGTGGGCGTAGCGTTCGTCTTCAGGGTGAACCATCACGGCCACGTCGCCCAGCATGGTTTCCGGACGTGTGGTCGCCACAACCAGGTGGGTGACACCTTGCGCGGGTTCCACCAGCGGGTAGGCGATTTCCCACATGAAACCATCTTCTTCCTCGCTGACCACCTCAAGGTCGGACACCGCCGTACCCAGAACCGGATCCCAGTTCACCAGGCGTTTGCCGCGGTAGATCAGGCCTTGTTCGAACAGGCGTACGAAGACTTCGACTACGCCGCGTGACAGATTGTCGTCCATGGTGAAATATTCACGGGCCCAGTCGGCCGACGAGCCCAGGCGGCGGAACTGCTCGGTAATGGCATTGCCTGATTTGTTCTTCCAGGCCCAGACCGTTTCAAGGAACTTTTCGCGACCCAGGTCGTGGCGGCTGATGTTTTGCGCATCAAGCTGACGTTCAACCACGATCTGGGTGGCAATGCCGGCGTGGTCGGTACCCGGGATGAATACGGTGTCGTCGCCGCGCATGCGGTGGTAGCGCACCAGCCCGTCCATCACGGTCTGGTTGAAGGCGTGCCCCATGTGCAGCGTGCCGGTCACGTTGGGTGGCGGGAACTGAACCACAAACGGTTCGCTGGTGTGTCCGGCGGCAGGCGTCACGTGCTGGCCACCTTTGAAATAACCGCGGGATTCCCATTCGGCATACCAGCGAGCCTCGAGGGCCTCGGGTTCAAAACTTTTGGGAAGCGCGTTGGCGTCCGGGGTTGCTGCGTTGGATGTCATAAGAATTCTTGCGTGTGTCAATAAAAAAGCTCGCTGTCTGAACGAGCCCGGGACCCGTCTGATTCAGCAGGCCAGGAAACACATCATTTTAAGATGAGGAAAACCCGCCATTTTAAGATGTGGATTGGGCAAACAGAAGCTGCAGAATGCACAAACAGGCATGTTAAAATGGGCGGTTGACAAAAACTTTCGAAAAGTTCTTGTTTTTACTAAGAAAAACTTTCCTTTCAATTTGGATATTTTATGGCAATCGAACGCACCCTCTCTATTATCAAACCCGATGCAGTCGCCAAAAACGTCATTGGCCAGATCGTCGCCCGCTTCGAGCAAGCTGGTCTGAAAGTCGTTGCTGCCCAGCTCAAGCAGCTGTCGCGCGCCGAAGCCGAACGCTTCTACGCTGTTCACGCCGCACGTCCTTTCTTCAAAGATCTGGTTGATTTCATGGTCTCCGGTCCTGTTTTTGTTCAGGTTCTCGAAGGCGAAAGCGCCATCCAGAAAAACCGTGACCTGATGGGTGCCACCGATCCCAAGAAAGCAGAAGCCGGCACCATCCGCGCCGATTTCGCTGATAGCATCGATGCTAACGCCGTTCACGGTTCCGACGCCCCTGAAACTGCCGCCGTTGAAATCGCTTTCTTCTTCCCCGAAAGCAATATCCACAGCCGTTAATTTGCCCTGCGGGCCCTCCCGGGCCCAATCTCATGACCGAAACTACCGAAAAAATCAATGTCCTGGGCCTGACTGCCTCCGAACTCACCGACCTGGTCGGTCGATGGGGCGGCAAGCCGTTTCGTGCCCGTCAACTGATGCGCTGGCTGCATCAGCGCAGTGCCGGTTCTTTCGATGTCATGACCGATCTGGCGCGCGATTTTCGCCGCCAGCTCGAACAGCACTGCTGCATTGTTGCGCCACCGGTGCAAACCGAACAGTTTTCTTCCGACGGCACCCGTAAATGGTTGTTTGACGTCGGTAACAATAATGCGGTTGAAGCGGTGTTCATT
>JAAYID010000366.1 GCA_012744285.1 Alcaligenaceae bacterium | reverse complement strand
GTTGACGACCCTGAACTGGCGCAGGTTGTTGCGGGAACGTCGTCAGTAAAGACAAAATGGTGCGCGCTGCGTTACCCAGTGTGGTGGGAGCGGAGGGTGTTGTGGTGGTACTGGGGCCTTCACGGGTGCCTTTAAGCAGCCCTTTCTGAGCCTCCAGTTTGCCGCGCTCAATGGCTTGTCGAACTTGTTGTTCATTCTGGAGCTGTGCACGGTCGACATTTTCGCGTGGTTCGCGGCTGGTCGGATTCTGGAGCGGATCCAGTTTGGCGGCTTCGGCCGCCTGTGAGACTGCATCGGGGCGAGCCCCGTTCGCGATGTTGGTTTGCTGGGACGTTGCGATGCCTAGTGCAGCATCAATACGTTGCACCAGTAAAGTGCCCAGGGTTGGGCCATTAACGCTCATGAGCGAATCTTGGGTGGCGCCAGATAGGCATCAGCCACATGCTGTTGACGTTTCATTGTGCCCAACAGGCCGCCCAGACGCTCAAGCTCAGGGGCAACCATATGCCTGATACGGGCATCGTCATTCAATATTTTGGTGAGGTAAGGCTTGCGCGCCAGGCGATCGTCATCGTCAAGCGGGGTTAGGGCTTTCAGGTGTTCGACCGCATTGATGTATTGTTGGCCGACAGAGACCACGGACTCCCAGTCGTTCTGGCGTGCCAGGCGCACCATTTTGTCTGATAGCGAGGCAATCAGCTCGTATTGGCGTAACGTGGGCGAAGTCTGGGTCATAAAAGGTCGGGCTGCAAGCATAGGAACTCTTTTGTCAGGGGGCCGGGTGAGCGGACCGTACGGCATCAGGTGGCCGGTGTAGCGCTTTTGGGCCGGTCGACAGATGTTTTCCAGGCATCGGCGATTTCCTTCAGCATGGTTTCGGCCAGTTGAAGCTTTTCCTTGTCATTGTTCAGATTGGCCAGAAGCAGGTTTCTGACCATCAGATCGTAAGTTTCGGACAGGTTCTTGGCCAGCTCGCCGCCGGCTTCGAGATTAAGGCTGGCCTTGAGCCCCGATTCAATGATGTCGATGGCTTTGGAAATGGACGTGCCCCGGCCTGCGATATTGTTGCTGTCCATATAGAGGCGCGCCTTTGCGATGGCCGCCAACGCACCGTCATAAAGCAGGGTGATGAGGCGTTCGGGTGGTGCGCTGAGCACTTCGGTTTCGAGGCCGATGTTGGCGTACGCCTGAACAGAACGATTGCCGCGAGGGCCGCGGGGCATGGAGTAGGTCATTTCTTCTGGCTGGAGAGGGCCTCAAGGCCCGCCAATTGGGTGGTGAGGTAACTGCTGACAGAGTTCATTTGCGCGATCATGGTGTCGAGCGCCGCGAACTGCTTTTGATACGTTGCCATCCGTTCGTCAATGCGCAAGGACGTTATCTCGTATTGACGGGCAAGCTCTTTGACAGTTTCTGATGCGCCGTTACTGGCAGAGTTGATGGGGCCGCGAGCACTGAGCAAGTCGCCGGTGATTTGACCCATGCGCTCAGTGACCCCCCCCGTACCCTGCAAGAAACTGGTGACGTCTGACAGGTTGTTTTTGAGAGCCTCGGACAGCTTTGCGTTGTCGAGTGTCAATTCACCATTCTGATAGTTGAACTCAATGCCGAGATCAGCCAACGAGCGAATGTCACCGTCAGGTGAGTTTACCGAGAGAATGCCGCGGACTTGTTCCTGAACGCGACGTGCAACCGCGTCACCCGTAAGGGCGCTGCCTTGCTGGGTTTCGGTGTTGTACGAGGTTAATGAACGTACTGTGCCCTGGAGTGCATTGTAGGCATTCACAAAATTGGTGATGGCCTTGCTGGCAGCGCTATCATCGCGAGTGACCGACAGATTGATGGTTTTCGCCGGGTCAGCGGTGTTCAGCGTTAACGTGACACCTTCGATGACGTCTTCGATGGTGTTGGTTTGGCTGACGATATCAATACCGTTGATGGAGATTTTGGCGTTGGTTGCTGCTTGCTCGGACACGGATTGGGGGTCAGTGCTGCTGGCATCAAAGTTCAGCAGATTGGCCAGATCAGTGTTGCCAGTAACGTTGATTTGGGTGACGGAGGCCTCGGTACCTGTGCCTGTTGCAGTGAGCATCAGCCGGTAAGGGTTCGAGGGGTCGCCATCGTTGATTACTGTAGCCTGTATGCCGAGCGAGTCATCGCCATTGATGGCCGAGATAAGCCCGTTGATGGAGGTGTTGCCTGCACCGAGATTCAATGTTTTAGTCGACCCGTCGCCCAGCGTAAGGGTGATTTCCCCGCCGCTGCCGATGGCATCGGTACGGCTTGCAGCACCTGAGGTAACCAGGGATTGCGACGTAGCC
>JAAYID010000365.1 GCA_012744285.1 Alcaligenaceae bacterium | reverse complement strand
GCCTTGTTCAGTTCGGCACCAATGTCATGCTTCAGGTCTTTCAGGGCTTCCCAGCGGGCCGTCGGGGGAATGAAAAACGTTTTATCGTATTCGTCCTCATCGTCAGCCAGTGCACCGGCCTGATCCGGCTTCTTGCCTTTGTCCAGGTAATACTGGACTACGCTTTCCCGGGCTTCGTCAAAAGCATCGGACAGGCGTTTCAGGAACATCATGCCGAAGATGTAGTCCTTGAATTCGGAGGCATCCATGTTGCCGCGCAGAATGTCGGCGGCTTCCCATAAGAAGGACTCAAGTTGCTGCAGGGTGATGGGTTGGGTCATGCCATGGGTTCCGGGTAATGCGGGCGCTCGCTGGCGCAGTGGGCGAGGTCAAAGGCCTCGATCATACCGGGGGATTTTGTGGGGTATCAGCGGATGTGTCAAATTTTGATACAAGCGGGGATTCGGGGCTGGCTGAAATGGTCGCACTGTGGCGATGTCGTCAAGCTTTCGCCGGTAAACTAGGGATGGGTGTGTATTCCCAGATAACAAAAGCTCTGTAAAACTTTGCCCGATTCATTTTTTCCTTGGCCGTCTCAGGAGACACGCTTTAATGATTACGCAAGAACAACTTGCCACGCTGATGGCGGATCTGGAAAGCGATCGTGTTGAGCGTACAGAATCCATTGGCAAAACGGACAAATTTTGCCAAGCCGTGTGTGCTTTTGCCAATGATCTATCGAATCACAGGCAACCCGGGTATCTGGTGATTGGCGTTGATAAGAATGGCAGGCCTACCGGTATCGAGATTACCGAACAGTTGTTGGAACAGTTAGGCGCCTTACGCTCTGATGGAAACATCCAACCTTTACCTGTTATTTCTGTGGCAAAAATGGCCCTTCAAGGTACCGACGTTGCCGTGGTGGAAGTGCAACCATCCGATTTGCCCCCATTGCGTTACAAAGGTCAGGTCTGGGTTCGTGTCGGGCCACGAAAGGCGACTGCCAACGAGCAGGAAGAACGCATACTGACTGAGAAGCGAATCTCAAAAGCTCGAAGTTACGATGCGAGTCCCGTTGGCGGGGCGGAAATAAGTGATATTTCAACTTTGCAATTCCAGGTTTACCGGCAAGAGGTGATCGATCCGGAAGTCATCGCGCTTAACCACCGATCACTGGAAGATCAACTGGCTTCGCTACGGTTCTTCGATAGTCGGCATCATGTACCGACTGTCGCCGGCATGCTGTTGTTTGGCAAAAATCCCCGATTTTATTTGCCTGGAGCGTATATCCAGTTTTTGCGACTGCCTGATACGACCTTGACGGACAGGCCGGATGATGAGGCGGAGATTTCCGGCGATTTGCTTGGGGTTTTGCGAGAAGTCGAAGTTCGAATCAAGGCCAATAATCACAAGCGTCCCGAGTCAGCCTCGGTACTGCGCGAAATAAGCATCTCTGACTACCCTGAAGTGGCTGTCAGGGAAATTTTGCTTAACGCCATCATGCATAGGGATTATCAGTCCAATACCCCGGTCAAGCTTTATTGGTTTTCAGACCGCATAGAAATCCACAGTCCCGGTGGTCTCTATGGTGAAGTGACCCCAGAGACCCTTGAAAAGCGCAGCAGCTATCGTAACCCGGTGCTTGCTGAGGCGATGAAGGCTTTGGGCTATGTCAACCGTTATGGTTATGGTATTCAGCGGGCAAAGGCAGCGATGCAAAAAAATGGTAATCCGCCCATCAAATTCGAAGTGGATGACCGAACCTTTTTGGCGGTTTTGCCAGGGAGACTAGATTGAAAACCATAGCATTCTTCAATAACAAGGGTGGGGTAGGCAAGACTTCTCTTGTTTACCATCTTGCGTGGATGTACGCCGATCGAGGGATCCGCACTTTAGCCGTTGACCTTGATCCACAGGCTAATCTCAGCGCGATGTTTTTGGATGAGGAACGGTTGGCCGGCTTTTGGGAGGGCAGCGGTCAGACCACCATCTATGAAAGCCTGTTGCCTTTGATGAATCGCACGGGTGACATTGTTCCACCCCATGTGGAACAGGTGGCTGAACGGCTGGGGTTAGTGTGCGGGAACCTGGCGCTTTCACGCTTTGAGGACTTGTTATCCGAAAATTGGCCCAAGTGTCTCGATGGACAAGAGGCCGCTTTCAGGGTGATCACTGCATTTCACCGGATCATCGAGCAGGCGGCAAACGCACACTCGGCGGATTTGATTTTAGTAGACGTTGGTCCGAACCTGGGTGCCATCAACCGTTCCGCCCTGATCGCTTCAGAGCAGGTAGTGCTGCCACTGGCACCTGATTTGTTTTCCCTGCAGGGCCTGAAAAACCTTGGGCCCTCTTTACGTGAATGGCGTAAGGGTTGGGAAAAGCGTCTGGGCGAGTTGCCCGCATCTTCCCGCATATCAGTGCCTTCGGGCAAAATGATGCCAGTGGGTTATGTGGTCATGCAACACGGTATCAGGGACAGTCGCCCTGTGAAGGCCTATATGCGTTGGATGGATCGCATCCCTTTTGTATACCGGGAGGCTGTTTTGCATGAAGCGATTTCTGGCCATGTGCCGTCGGTTGCGACCGATCCATGTTGCCTTGCCCAACTAAAGCACTACCGAAGCTTGATGCCGTTAGCCATGGAAGCGAATAAGCCTATGTTTTTCCTTAAGGCGGCAGACGGTGCCATTGGTGCGCACGTCGAGGCTGTTCGTTCTTGTTATCAGGATTTTTTTCAATTGGCGACGCGCATCGCCAGCCATGCCGGAATTCATGTGCCTTGATCAGTAAACAGATTTGCCCCAAGCGACGCGATGGCGTGATTAACTGAGCCCCAAGATCCCCATAGCCCCTGGAACCCAAACACAAAGGCCGTCTCTGCAAAACAGAGGCGGCCTTTAAATTTGGTGCCCGGGGCCGGAATCGAACCGGCACGCCTTG
>JAAYID010000032.1 GCA_012744285.1 Alcaligenaceae bacterium | reverse complement strand
CTCTTGGGCAGGTCTGGAAGGATTTGGCTACGTCCAATGTTGCACCGGAGGACTATTTGCTCGCTGATGCTGGGAAGATAGACACTAAGGCGTACGAGGATCTTTTCGACAAAAAGCTTGGGCAAGACATGTTACTAGCCAATGATCCTGAATTCCGGGCGCGCTACATTGATGGGTACGAGTTTCCGGATGTACCTCGTTTCCGGCAAGATACTGCCGCTTGGGAGAGCTTTGTTCGCTCTTGGTGTGACTCGGTGTTACTGGAGGCCACCAAGAGCAGAATTGGCTCGTTGGTGGCGAGGCGGGTTGCCGAGGTGTTAAAACATCCGATAGTCCTTGAAGAGCTAGCAGCTAAAGATTTGGCTAATTTACTCAGAAAGAATTGGAACAAGTGCTTCTTGGATCAGAAATGTACTGTTGGAGATTGGATTAGTAAGTATTCAGAACATGATCAATTGAGGTAGTGTATTTTAGTCACTGGACTCGCCCCTATAAAACACGACCATCGGTGTGACGTCGCCAGTGTCGCTATTGACGATAGCGCTTGTTTCAGATTGCAGTATCAGGGTCGGGTAGTTTTTGGGTTCCAGGCTCATCCCCAGGAATTAGTGCAGGTTCTGCAGCAGGTCGGCAGGAACGTCGTGTGTTCCGGGTGGTACCAGCACGACCTCGGTCGTGACATCGTTGAAGTCAGAAACAACGCTGATCAGGCCCTCCTGGTCTTCCGGGCTGTCGGCGTGTTCGACACGGTTGGCAAGGTAGTCTTGGCCGAATGATCTGAGCATGATGGCCGCATTTTCGCGCTCAATGGCGGTAGCAGGGCGGTTGGCCATGACCGGGTACGTTTCATTCTGGTTCGTGTTCATGAACAGGGCTCCTGAGGTTGGGGTGGTGTGGGGTAATTGGGGCGGTAGCTCAGGAAAATGCACCGGCACCGGATTTTTCGTGATGCATGCCCCGTTCCAGCCATTCCTGAACGATTTCAAGTGCGCCATCAAGGGCTGCAATCAACACCTCTGACTGGCTGGCGTTGGGGTTTCGTCGCAATAAATCGTTAACTGCACGGCTGGTTTCGGTGTAGAACTCGCTTTCGTTCAGGTAATTGAGCGCATTGCCAGATTCGTAGCGCAAGAACGTGTAAAGCCAGGCCAGTGCGCGCGCGTGCTGTGTCACCACAATGGCATTGCAATGGTTGCTGACGTTGCCGTGTACGGGTTGCTCTGAAATGATCACGTCGGCTCCCAGCCAGCGGATGGGTGATGGCGTTGATCCGGTACCATTTTTTTGGGCCGGCGATACAGGCGGTGCGGGAACGAGGTCTTCTGTAGTGGCGCGGTTGCGCAGATGATTTAAGGTCGCCACCAGTCGGGATGTAAGGTTCATGTCTCGCCGCCTCTTTTTTATATGCACCCGATGAGTGCTGTTTGGAATAAAAATTGTATTTCCGAGGCGCGACGATCTGTGTCGCAAGTGTGACCTGTTCAATGCGGGCAAGTGCCGTTGCCGTCAGTGTTTGGCTGCATGGCAGGCTATGACCGGAACGACAGTTTAAATATGGCTTTTGGTATTTATGCAATACAATGAATACATGTATTCACTAGAGGATTTATTTATGGCGACTTCTATACGTCTCTCTCAAGATATAGAGCAACGGCTTGATTTCCTCGCATCAAGCACTGGCCGCACCAAGGCATACTATTTGCGGGAAATCATAAAGCAGGGCATTGAGGACATGGAGGACTATTACCTGGCTGCCGACGCACTGGAACGTGTCCGCAAGGGGCAAGAGCAGGTGCATTCCGCTGCCGATGTAAGGAAAGATCTTGGTCTGGACGATTGAGTACACCGAAACAGCCAAGGGACAGCTTCGAAAGCTTGATAAACAGACGGCGCGGCGCATCGTCGACTACATGGATGAGCGCATTGCCGGGCTGGATAACCCGCGCAGCACGGGCAAGGCGTTGACCGGCCCCCTTGGCGGTCTCTGGCGTTATCGTGTAGGTGACTGTCGGATAATTTGTGACATTCAAGACGATGAGTTGCGCGTCCTTGTGGTGCATGTTGGCAACCGGAGTGCGATCTACCAATAGATCTACCAATAATTTCAGTGATTCATGCCGGGGCCTTCACGGCCTCGCTGAGCTTGGCGCAAATTCAGGTATAAAGCCCATTACAGTTTCTTTCCTGCACTTCTGGAATCATGACCATTCGTCCCGCCACCGGCAATACGCTCAAACTTTCTCTGGAGCTCTTGAAGCGAATCCCCCGCCACAGGTATGTGACGGCGGCAGAATTGCACCGTCAGCTTGAGGCGGCGGGTATTGTGCGTACACGGCGCAGCATTGAACGACAACTCGAGCAGTTAAGCCTTGAGTTCGAGATTGAACGCGATGACCGCAGCAAACCCTACGGGTATCGCTGGATGAGCCATGCACTGGGCTTTTCGCTACCCATGCTGAATGAGCAAGAGTCGTTGTTGCTGGCGTTGGCCCAGCGGTATTTGCAGAATTTGCTGCCGGCGTCGGTGATGCAGTCGATGGAAGGTTTTTTCTTTCAGGCGCGCACCAACCTGCTGGGTCAGGCGACGCCAAAACCGGAAACCCAGTGGCTGAACAAGGTCAGGGTGGTTGATGTGACGCAGCCGTTGCTGCCGCCTGTGATTCCTGCGGTTGTCTTCGAGGCGGTAACAACGGCGTTGTATCAGAACCTTTGGTTGACGATCGGGTATCAGAACGCGGCGGGCAAGCAGGCGGAATATCGGGTGATGCCGCTGGGCCTGGCGCAGCAGGGGCCACGGTTGTATCTGGTGTGTCGTTTCGAGGGTTACGACAATGAGCGCAGCACTGCGCTGCATCGCATCCAGCAGGCAACGGTGTCGGGGTTGGGCTTTACCCCGCCACCCGAATTCAGCCTGGAACGCTACGATGCCGATGGCCGTTTTGGTTTTGGTGAGGGCGTCAAAATCCGGTTGTCGTTCAGCATCACCAAAGAGGCGGGGTATCACTTGCTCGAATCCGGGCTGTCCGCTGATCAGGTGGTTGAGGAAACCGGGGCTGGTTATCGCATTCAGGCAACGGTGGTTGATTCAGCCCAGTTGCAGTGGTGGCTGAACGGTTTTGGCGATCAGGTGTGGGGTGTTGAAAAAGTGGCCGTCCATTAAAGGGATGCGTGGGTGCGTGTTACTACTCATTGATAGAACGGTGTTTTTTTCATCAAAAACACAGCGCAAGGAAGACCGGACCCGCCGGCTGCCAAACCACCAGCTGGCTTTGATCGCGTCGCGGCGGGCTTCAAGTACGTTGTTATTTACGTCAACGTGCCAGCCGCAAGACTGCAAGGCGTGGCTGATGGATTCGACAAGTGCCTGCATATCTCCCCGCCTTTATTCCCGGTCGCTACCAGAAACAGCTTTACCAGAAAGCGACCTGAACCCATGCAAACCGAACCGATTAACGTCGCCCTTCGCTTTGCGGCATTTCGATTTTCACTTCAAGCACTTCAAGCGAATCGTGCCGGTCAGGATTGACCTTGATGTCTTCAGGGTTGATTTTGATGTACTTTGAAATGACTTCGAGCAATTCGCGTTGCAGTTCCGGCATGAAATCAGGCTCGGTGCTGTCATCGCCGCGCTCATTGATCAGGATCAGTTGCAGGCGATCTTTCGCCACACTGGCCGATGTTTTTTTCTGACCCAGTAAAAAAGACAAGAAAGACATATTACTTACCCCCGAACAGCCGCTTCAGCAAGCCTGGCTTTTCGTAGTCGGTAAAGCGCAAGGGTGTTTCTTCACCCAGATAGCGGGACACCACATCTTGATAGGCCTGGGCGACGTCAGAGTCACGCATGTGAATTGCCGGCACACCCTGGTTTGAGGCTTGCAGAACAATTTCGGATTCGGGAATGACACCGATGAGCTTGATGCGCAAGATGTCTTCAATGTCTTTCAAAGACAACATTTCGCCATCAGCAACACGTTTGGGGTTGTAGCGCGTGAGCAGCAGATACTCTTTGATGGGTTCGTCGCTATGAATCGCGCGGTGCGATTTGGATGACAAAATACCCAGAATCCGGTCAGAGTCGCGTACCGACGAGACTTCAGGGTTGGTGACCACAATGGCGTCATCGGCGAAATACGAGGCCATCAGGGCACCGGTTTCGATACCCGCCGGCGAGTCGCACACAATGTATTCAAACCCCATGGCTTTCAGGTCGTTCAGGGTTTTTTCAACGCCATCTTTGGTCAGCGCATCTTTGTCGCGGGTTTGCGAGGCGGGCAGAATATACAGATTTTCAAGCTGCTTGTCGCGGATCAGGGCTTGTTTCAGACTGGCTTCGCCCTGGATTACGTTGACGAAGTCGTAGACGACCCGGCGTTCACACCCCATGATCAGGTCGAGGTTGCGCAGGCCGACGTCAAAGTCGATGACCACAGTTTTGTGGCCGCGCATGGCCAGCCCCGATGAAAAACTGGCGCTGGTGGTTGTTTTGCCCACACCGCCTTTGCCGGAAGTCACTACAACAATTCGCGCCATGACGATCTCAATCCCTTAATAGTGTTCTGTAAAGCGTCTAATCGTAAAGCAAAATGCAGGCCGCAAGTGCACGGCTTCTACCCTTTAGTACCTACCGGCACAATCTGTAATGTTTCACCCCCCAAATGCACTATGGCGGGCTGGTCCAGTACCTGTGGGTCCAGTGCAGATTCTATAACACGGTAAACCCCGGCAATCGCCAGCAGTTCAGGGTCAAGCTGGGTGGTGAAAATACGGGCCGATGTATTGCCGCGGGCACCGGCCATAGCTTTGCCGCGCAGCGGGCCGTAGACGTGGATGTTGCCATCGGCAATCACCTCAGCCCCCTGGCTGACCATACCCACCACAATCAGGTCGGCATTGCGCGCATAAATGCGCTGGCCGGAACGCAACGGACGGTCGATGATCATGGGCGGTGCTGCGGTATCGGCGGCGTCGTTTCCTGCGGTCGCGGCGGTGCTGCCCAAACTGGTGCTGGTTGATTCGTTGGATGATGTTCCGGTGCTAGCGGGCTCACCTGGATGGATGCCGACCGTTTCGGTGGGTAGCGTCGTGGTGCCGGCCGGATCAATTGCGGATGCCGGTGCAGCGACAACTGGTGATGCGGTTGCGGGTGAGGGCATGGCGCGGGCCACCCCGTGCGACAAGTCGACGGCTTCCAGGCCAACCTTACGGGCCTGCTCGAGGTTTGCTGCATTGCCCACCGCGCCTATGGGGCGTAATCGGTTCTGGCGAAGTGCATCAACGAACGCCGGCCAGTCGATGGTGTCGGCCAGCCCCGAGGTGTCGACGACAACGGGTTCGTCTTCAAAAAACCCCCTGGCATCGGTCATCCGACGGTCAAGGGTTTCGAGTAGCTCGTTCAGGTTGGCGCTGTGCAGTACAACACGTACGGCATAAAGGGTTGCACTCTTGAAGTCGAGTGCTGAAGTGTCTTTTGGAGAAGAGGAGGCGTCAGTCACGGCGTAAACGAAGGGAGCCAGAAGGGAGGGTGTGGACGGGGCCACAGGCAAACTGCGGCTATTGTGCCCTGAGTTGCAAGGGGGTGCAATGCACCCCCTTTAACGTGCCTAAACCCAGGTGTCGCGCAGCGTGACGGCCCGGTTTAAAACCGGCTTTTCAGGCGTCGATTCAACGCGGTCGGCCACGAAAAACCCCAGCCGTTCAAACTGCCAGATTTTATCCGGCGCGGCCACCGTTCCGGGTTCGAGCCAGCCCTGCACGACCTGGCAGGAGTCGGGGTTGATAGCGTCAAGAAAGTTCTTGTCGCCGGCGTCGGGGTGCGGGTCGGAAAACAGGCGGTCGTACAACCGGATTTCGGCCGGGACGGCGTGTGCGACGCTGACCCATGTAATGTTGCCCTTGACCTTGACCGATGAAGCCCCCGGCGTGCCGCTTTTGGTGTCGGGCAGGTATTCGGCATGCACTTCCACAATGTGGCCGTTTTCGTCTTTCACGCAGCCGGTGCAGGTAACGATGTAGCCGTATTTCAGGCGCACGGTATTGCCCGGGAACAGACGGAAATATTTCTTGGGTGGTTCTTCACGGAAATCATCACGCTCGATCCAGAGTTCACGGCTGAACGGGAACTCGCGTTGGGCCCCGTCAGGGTTATGCGGGTTCAGCGGTGCGTGACACAGTTCGGTCTGGCCTTCCGGGTAGTTGGTGATGATCAGCTTGACCGGGTCGAGTACGGCCACGCTGCGGTCGGCAATGGGGTCGAGGTCGTCGCGCAGGGCTTGTTCAAGAATGCTGTAATCAATGCGTGAGTCAGCCTTCGACACCCCCAGCCGTTCGCAGAACAGCCGGATGGCTGCCGGTGTGTAGCCGCGACGACGCAGCCCGGCCAGGGTGGGCAGGCGGGGGTCATCCCAACCCTTGACGTGGCCTTCACGCACCAGCTCCAGCAGCTTGCGCTTGCTGGTGACGACGTAGCTGAGATTCAGGCGGGCAAACTCGTACTGGTGCGGCAGGGGTTCTGCCAGCTCGCCCAGTTCAACCAGACGAGCCAGGATCCAGTCGTAGAACGGCCGCTGGTCTTCGAATTCAAGGGTGCAGATACTGTGGGTGATGCCTTCAAGGGCGTCTTCAACCGGGTGGGCCCAGGTGTACATCGGGTAAATGCACCAGGCATCGCCGGTACGGTGGTGGTGGGCATGACGAATGCGGTAAAGCACGGGGTCGCGCATATTCATGTTGGGCGAACCCATGTCGATCCTGGCGCGCAGGGCCATGCTGCCATCGGGGTGCTTGCCGTCACGCATTTCCTGCAGCAGACGCAATGACTCTTCGGCCGGACGGTCACGCCAGGGTGAGTTCGTGCCTTTGTCTGTCAGGGTGCCGCGTGTTGCCCGCATCTGCTCGGGGCTTTGCTCGTCAACATAGGCGTAGCCCCCTTTGATCAGGGACTGCGCGAAACCGTACATGGTTTCGAAGTAGTCACTGGCGTAATACAGGTTGGATTCGCCGTTGTTTTCCCAGTTGAAGCCTAGCCACTTCACCGTGTCGATAATGGCCTGGACGTATTCCGTGTCTTCTTTTTCGGGATTGGTGTCATCGAAACGCAGGTGGCAGGCCCCCTGGTAAGCTTGCGCCAGACCGAAGTTCAGGCAAATGCTTTTGGCGTGACCGATGTGCAGATAGCCGTTGGGTTCGGGTGGGAAACGTGTGCGTATTTTTGCGACATCGGGCTCGCCCTGTTGCTGGACTGCGGCCGGGCCAGGCTTGCCTGCCCAGCGTTTTCCCGCAAAGCGGTTGTTGGCCAGATCATGGTCAATGATGGTGCGCAGAAAATTGGATGGGGCTGGAGTGCTGGATTCGGTCGTCATAAACACGGGCGCAAAGGCGCAATACAAAAGGTGCAAGAGCAAAAGAGGCATTTTGCCACGTTCCAGACCATTTGCCTGTCGTGCGGTCCGCGGTTAGCATTATGTGGCCTTCAATTTTGGTAGATCATGACGAATTCGCCGCTTTGGCTTTCCCAGACCCAGTTCTTTTTCAGCCTGGGCTTCCTGGGGTTGTTCCTGTTGACACAAACCGGGCTGGCCTGGGTGCTTGTGTATTTCAAGCTGCGCGGGCGGGGCGGGGTGCAGTCGCGCTATGTCACGGCCTATCGGTTCTGGGTGCGTGTGTTTGCTTTGGCCATCATTATGGTCATGGCCGCGGCAGTGCCTGTCTTTCTTCAGTTCGGCAGTCTATGGCCGGGGTTGATGGGGAAAATCGGTAATGTCGCCAGCCCGTTGCTGGCCGTTACTCTCTTGACGGTCTTCGTTTTCAAATCCTGTTTTCTCGGGCCAATGCTGTTTGGTCAGCGACGGATGTCGGATACGGCCCATACCCTGATGGTGATGCTGGTTGCCACGGGTTCAACCCTTGCGCTGCTCTGGGTACTGATGCTGTTCGCCTGGCTGCAGGCGCCTGTCGGGGCCGCGCTGGTTGAGGGTGAATATCAGGTTTCCGATTGGCATGCCATTGTGTTCAATCCGGTGTTTTTCGTTTTTGCGGCACTGGCGGGCGTCATCGCGATGCTAACGGCCGGGTTGATGCTCATGGGGGTGACTGCGCGCCAGTCTTTGCATCATGTCATTGATGAGGCCGATCGCAGTGTGTTCAAAACCGGGCTGGTCCTGTCGGTTGCAGGGTCGGTGGCCTTGTTTGTCGTGATGGCGGTTTACGGTGTTCAGGTGGCCGGACATCAACCGGCCAAAGCTGCTGCGACGGCTGCGTATTGGGTGTCGGGCTCATCACCTGAACTGACCTTGTTCGCGCTTCCCGGTACCGATCAGGCGAGCAATCAGGCTGTGGTTTCATTGCCCGGCTTGGCCCGACCTTTTCTGGGTACTGACGACATTGGTGCAGCCATGGGGCTTGACCGGTTTGCCGGGATGCACCCGCCGGTCGCCCTTACGTTCTGGTCCTGGCGGCTTCTTGTGTTGCTGGCCGTCGCGGTGTTCTTTCTCAGCTGGATGACGTTGCTGTATTTGCGCGGTCGCGCCTGGGAACCTCTGGCGCTGCCCCAAGGGTGGCGAAAGTTGCTGTCGTTCTGTCAGTATGCCGGTTGGGTGGTGTTGGGGGTTGCGCTAGTGCATATCTGGTACGGGCAATTGCCGTGGGTTGTGCATGGCGCCATCACGCTGGCCGAGGTCGCCGCCGAGCATTCCTCTGATGTGTTGTTTGCCGGGTTGCTGGCACAGGTCGTGGTTTCGGTGCTTTTGATGGCGGGTTTCATTCAGTTATTGAATTATTCGGTGCGCTACGGGGTGGTTCCGGTAGCACGCCGCAGGGGGCGGGCATGATTGATACCCTGGTAGCCCTGCTGGGCATACAGGCCGAAGACCCGGCTTTCTGGATGCCGCTGGTCTTCATGGGCCTTTTTTATGCTGTCATTGTGGCAGGTACCGTGCTCGACGGATTCGACATTGGTGTGGGGTGTCTGGTGCCGTTTGCATCGCCCGAGCTGCGCTTGCGCATGCTGGCGTTGCTAAGCCCCTGGCGTGACGCCAATGAGTTCTGGTTGTTACTGGGTCTGGGGCTTTTCGTTACGGCGTTTCCTGCCGCCTGGGGCAGTGTCTTGTCGGCCCTGTATGTGCCGCTGGTGTTGCTGGGCCTTGGTGTCATGGTTCGTTCTGCGGCGTTCGAGCTGCGGATACGGGCGCCGTTGCATTTGCAAGATCGTTGGGCCCTGGCGTTTGCCTTGGGTTCCTGGCTGACGGCTTTTGCACATGGTGCTTTGCTGGGGCGTGTCGTAGTGGGCTATGAGGCGGGTTCAGCCTACTTCTGGTACGCCGGTTTTGTGGGGGTGTGTGCCATCGCGGCCTACAGTTTGCTGGGGGCGACCTGGCTCGTCATGCGCGAGCCCGGTGAGTTGCGCATTCGTGCGGCGTGGTGGGGGCGTCAGTCAGTGCGTTGGGCGGCTGCGGGTTCGGTGGCGGTTTCACTGGTGCTGGCGTTTGCCAATACCGGTGTGTTCCTGCGTTGGAGCGACGGGCCGCAGTGGACGCTTGTCGTGGGGCTATGGGTCTTTACGCTGGTGTGCTTCATGACCATTGAAATGACGCTGCAGCGTACCATTCATGCCAGTCATCGCCTGAACGGGTTGCCGTTTGTATTGACCTTGTTCATCTTTCTGGTCACGCTGGGCGGCCTGGCGTACAGTTTTTTTCCGTATCTGGTGCTGGATGATATTACCCTCTGGGACGGTGCGGCTTCCGTGGAAACCTTGCGTCTGATTCTGGTTGCGGCGCTGGTGTCGTTACCCATTGCACTGGTGTTCAATATTTGGGTGTATTGGCGCATGTTTGGTGTTTCCAAAGCGCCAAAAATTCCGCGTCTGAACGTGTAGGCGGGGGCCGATAACGTATATTCAGGGGGCTAGCGGCAGCGTGATGTCAATGGCCAGCCCCCCGGAAGGGGCCTCGCCCAGTGTCAGTGAACCCTGGTGGGCCTTTACGATGGCGTCTGACAGCGCCAGCCCCAATCCAACCGATCCGGTCAGTGTGCGTGCGGTATCCAGCCGGGAAAACGGGCGCAATGCTTCGTTGCGACGCTCTGCCGAAATGCCTTCGCCGTGGTCGATAATGCGTATTACAGCCTGGTTGTCTTCTGTTGCAAGGCTGACTTCGACGGGCGGTCTGGCATGGTTCAGGGCATTGGTTACCAGGTTGTCGACCAGGCGTGCCAGGGCGTGTCGGTCGGCGTTGATACAAACTGTGCCCTCTGGCAGCATCACCATATGTACATCACTGCCCGTGCTTTCCCAGGCCCCGATCTGTTCATCCAGCCAGGTTTTCAGGTCAAGGGGGGCGAACTGGTACGTGCTGGGGTCGGTACCGCGTACAAAGCCAATGAACTGGTTGATCATCCGCTGCATGTCCTGAATGTCATTCTTGAAGCCCTCCCGGGCTTCAGTAGCGTCGAGCATTTCTGCGCGCAGTCGCATACGCGCCAGGGGGCCTTTCAGGTCATGAGGCAAACCGGCCAGCAACGTGCGGCGTATCGTTTCCGATTCGGCCAGCGTATCCAGCATGGCATTGAAACGTTCGGCAAGGCGGCGCGTTTCGGTTGGTCCGGAAGGTTCCACACGCTGCGGCTTGCCGGCGGCAAGCTGGTCGGCCGCCTTGGCCAGTCGGGTCAGTGGCCGTGTAATGTGCCAGGAAAATGCGGCAACCATCAGCAGCAAGACCCCCATGCCACCCAGCCAGGCCAGAATGGCGGGCGTGCTGACCGGGGGGGCCAGTTGATCCAGCGGGATCACCAGCCATTCTTGCCGGGGCGGGCCGTCGGTGGTGTCGGGCATCAGCGAGATGTACATCCGGGGAACCGGCCCGCGCGACAACCCGACGCGGGTGCCGTCATCAAGCCGTGCGTTAAGGGCATCCACAAATTTACGCAGTTCACGCCGCAGGTCGTTGGCAGGGGGTGGGGTGTCACTGGGGCGAGGTGTGGCCTGGGCCTCGGTTCGGGCATCACGTCCGCCATCGGCAGGGCGGCCACGGCGCTCAAGCCGCGCATTGGGGGGCAGGGTACGGGTCCAGAGCCGCCATTCGTCACGCGAGGCCTGGCGCACGAATTCAGCGCGCTGGTCAGCCGGGATTTGCGCCAGTGATTGGCGCAGGGTGCGGATGGTGGTCGCGGTGACTTCGACGGTGACCTGTTCGGTGAATTTCTGGCGAAAATGCGCTACGGTGGCCAGTGTTGCCGCCTGTACTACCAGCAAAGACCCCAATGTCAGCACGATCAGCCGGGCACTCAACGAGCGGGGTACCAGGCACTGCAAGACGGAAAGCAGGCGGGCCATCAGGGTGAAAACCGGTAACCGACACCCCACACGGTCTGAATCCAGCGCGGTTGCTTGGGGTCGTTTTCAATGGCGCGGCGAAGGCGCAAAATGGCAATGTCGATGGCACGGTCAT